>NZ_DDFB01000054.1:0-5517 GCF_002336885.1 Novosphingobium sp. UBA1939
GCATCCGCTCGCGCCGGCCGGTCAGAATCTTGTGCGGATAGGCCTGATGCCCCACGTCCCACACCAGCCGGTCGCGCGGCGTGTCGAACACATAGTGCAGCGCCACCGTCAGCTCCACCACGCCAAGGCCAGACCCCAGGTGACCGCCCGTCTGCCCCACCGCCCCGATCATCTCCGCCCGGACCTCGTCCGCCAATGCCCGCAAACGCGGCAACGGCCAGCCCCGAAAATCCGATGGCGCTTCTACTCCCTCCAGCAAGGGACGATCTCGTTCTAACGACATCCCTGCGCCTTACATTCCAAAAACCGTGGTGTCATTACTACTCAAGTGGGCCTGCATGCCTGAACCGGTCCTGCACGAAGCGGGCGTGACAGTTGAAAAGTTTTGGCATAAAAAGTGCCGATTCCTGACGCGGACGTATTGACCATCGATCCGCGTGTGGCATCTTCGGGTTTCAAAAAACGACCCGTGACAGTGGGGTAGGCGCGGGGAACGGGAGAGAGATCATGCGGCGCAAGGCGATCATCGCGGCACTTTTGCTGGGCAGTGCCTTTTCCTTGTCGGGGTGCGACAAGATCAAGCAGGCGGTTTCCGGCAAGTCCGAAATCAAGGTGGTGGAAACCGAGTTTCCCGAGCGCGTGTTCTGGGGCGACACCCATCTTCACACCGCCAATTCGGTCGACGCCTTCGGCTTCGGCAACCGGCTAGGGCCGGAAGAGGCGCTGCGCTTCGCGCGCGGCGAGGAAGTGACGTCAAGCACCGGACAGAAGGCCAAGCTTGCCCGTCCGCTGGACTTCCTGGTGATCGCCGATCACGCCGAGGGGCTGGGCGCGACCAAGGCGCTGTATGACGCCCCGCGCCTGCTGATCACTGATCCCACGCTGCGCCGCTGGTATGATCTGATGCACCAGGGGCCGAAGGGTTCGTTGCAGGCGACCGGCGAGATGCTTCAGGCGCGGTCGCAGAACAAGTTGCCGGCCGGCCTCAACGATCCCGCCAAGGCCGAGGAGCGCACGCGCAAGATCTGGAACGATCACCTCGATACCGTCGACCGCTACAACGAACCCGGCAAGTTCACCGCCTTCTTCGGCTTCGAATACACGCTGATGCAGGGGGGCAACAACCTGCACCGCAACGTGATCTTCCGCGACAACAAGGATCGCGTCGCCAAGATCATGCCGCTCGATCCCAGCAACGAACTGTGGCCGGACAAGCTGTGGGATTACATGGACGGCTACGAGAAGAGCACCGGCGGCAAGGTGCTGGCGATCCCGCACAACGCCAACCTGTCCAACGGCCTGATGTTCATGATGACCGATCCCAGCGGTGGCCCGATGACGGCGGCGCAGGCCCGCCGCCGTGCCGCGCACGAGCCGGTGGTGGAAATCACCCAGATCAAGGGCGACAGCGAAGCCCATCCGTTCCTGTCACCAAACGATGAATTCGCGGGTTACGGCACGGCCGGTTGGGACCTCAACAACCTGCTCAATTCGCAACCGACCAAGCCGGGGGATCTGGCGGGCAGCTATGTGCGCGAGGCGTTGAAGCGCGGCCTGATTCTGGAGCAGACGATCGGAGTGAATCCCTACAAGTTCGGCGTGATCGGCTCCACGGATTCGCACAATTCGCTGTCCACGGCGGACGACAACAACTTCTGGGGCAAGCACCCCGGCGTCGAGCCGAGCCCGACGCGCTCGACCGACGGCTTCGTGCCCGGCATCAACAGCGGCCGCATGAACTGGCAATCGCTGGCGAGCGGCTATGCCGCCGTGTGGGCGCGCGCCAACACGCGCACCGCGATCTTCGACGCTATCCAGCGCCGCGAGGTCTATGGCACCACCGGGCCGCGCATGACCGTGCGCTTCTTCGGCGGCTGGGATTTCAAGGGCGACGATCTCAGGGGCGACTGGGTCCACGCCGGCTATCGCCGCGGCGTGCCGATGGGCAGCGATCTTTCCGGGCACAAGGGTGCGGGCGCGCCGAGCTTCATCGTTTCCGCGCTGAAAGACCCGGTCGGCGCCAATCTCGATCGCGTCCAGATCGTCAAGGGCTGGGTCGACAAGGGCGGCAAATCGCACGAGAAGGTCTTTGACGTCGTGTGGAGCGATATGGCGAAGCGCAAGCCGGCGGGCGGCAAGGTGCCGGCGGTGGGCGATACCGTGGACCTGACGCGGGCGACCTATGCCAATTCGATCGGCGCGCCTTCGCTGGCCAGCGTGTGGACCGATCCGGAGTTCGATCCGGCGATGCGCGCGTTCTACTATGTGCGCGTGCTGGAAATCCCGACGCCGAACTGGGTCAGCTATGACGCGGTGAAGTACCACCTCACCCTGACGCCGGACATCCCGCGCAAGCAGCAGGAACGCGCCTATACCTCGGCCATCTGGTACACTCCTTCGTAACGGTGCCCGGACATGACCCTGCGATCCCGCGCGGCCTCCCTGCTGCGCGAACCACTGGTGCATTTCATGATCGCGGGGGCGCTGGTCTTCGCCCTGCTGTCCGGCCGCGCGCCCGACGCGGGCGAACGGCGCATCGTGGTGAACGCGGAGGTCGTCTCGCGCCTGCTCAACCGCTTTACCGAAA
Source organism: Novosphingobium sp. UBA1939 (assembly GCF_002336885.1). NCBI lineage: Bacteria > Pseudomonadati > Pseudomonadota > Alphaproteobacteria > Sphingomonadales > Sphingomonadaceae > Novosphingobium > Novosphingobium sp. UBA1939. Next base: position 2,588 of record NZ_DDFB01000054.1, read on the forward strand.
GCTTCCACCGCCAGCCCACGTCGCAGGAAATGGACGGGCTGATCAGCGACTATGTCCACGAACAGGTCTATTATCGCGAGGCGCTGCGGCTGGGGCTGGACAAGGATGACGAGATCGTGGTGCGCCGGATGCGCAACAAGATGATCGCCATCGCCACCAACGACGCCGAAGCCGCGACGCCGACCGATGCCGATCTCCAGAAGTTGCTCGACAAGGACCCCGGCCGCTATGCGCGCGAACCGAAGGTGACGTTCGCGCAGCTCTATCTGGGGGCGGACAGCCCCGCCGCCCGCGCGGCCGCGCGCGATGCGCTGGTGGCGCTGCGACAGGGCGGGGATGCCACGCGCTTTGCCCAGGCGGCGCCGATCAACCCGCGTTATGAGGCGGCGGACGCGGATTCCATCGGTGCCACGTTCGGCGATGCGTTCGCGCTGGCGCTGCGCAAGCTGCCGCGCGGCGAATGGACCGGGCCGGTCACCTCGGGCCTTGGCCTGCATCTGGTGCGCGTCGACGCGGTGATCAAGGCCAGGCCGCCGACGGTGGATGAAGCCCGCCAGCAGCTTGCCAACGACTGGCACGAGGCCAACGTGCGCAAGGCGGAGGAAGAGGCCTATCGCAAGATCGTCGAAGGCTATGACGTGGTGATCGAGCAGCCCAAGTGAACACGGTGCGTGGCCTTGTCCTGCTCGTGCTCGCGGTGCTGTGTGCGATCGGCGCACCAGCGCGCGCTGACGAATTGCGGCCGGGCTATCTGGAACTGACGCAGCAGGACGCGGCGCACTGGAAGCTGGTGTGGAAAGCGCCGATCCTTGGCGGGCTGGCCACGCGGGCACGGCCCGCGCTGCCGGCGTTCTGCGCCATCGCTCCGCGCGAAAGCCGGCTGGACAGCGGCTCGGTGATCTCGACCGGCGACGTTACCTGCCGGGGATCGCTGGAAGGGCAGAAAGTGGGCCTTTCCGGTATGGAGACCACGTTCACCGACGCGCTGCTGCGGGTGGCGCCGCTGGGGCGGCCGGTTCAGGCCGAGCGGCTCACCACCGCGCAGCCGATGGTGGAAGTGGTGGCGAAGCCGGGGCGCTGGCAGGTGGCGCGGACCTATTTCGTGCTGGGCGTCGAACATATCCTGACGGGATACGACCACCTGCTGTTCGTGGTCTCGCTGGTGCTGCTGCTGGGCCATCTGTGGACCGTGGTGCGTGCCGCCACGGCATTCACGGTGGCGCATTCGATTACCCTTGCCGGCACCACGCTGGGGCTGTTCGGACTGGCGCAGGCACCGGTGGAAGCGCTGATTGCGCTGTCGATCGTGTTCCTGGCGGTGGAGATCGTGAAACGCCGCGAAGGCGCGCCGCGCCTGTCCGAACGCGTGCCGTGGGTGGTGGCCTTCCTGTTCGGACTGCTGCACGGCTTCGGCTTTGCCGGCGCGCTGCGCGAGATCGGCTTGCCGGAAACCGATGTGCCGATGGCGCTGCTCACGTTTAATCTGGGCGTGGAGACCGGGCAACTGGTGATCGTGGCGGTCTGCCTCGCTGCGATCGGGCTGTTGCGGCGCTTCACCCCGCAAGCGCTGCGCCCGGCGACGCTTGTCGCGACTTATGCGATTGGCATTACCGCCAGCTACTGGTTTATCGATCGCCTGATCGCCTGAAGGCGCTGCTCTAGGGCCAGGACCCATTACTGGCGCGGTCGAGGCGTCCAAATGGCGAACATATCGGGCCGAAAGGCGCGCGGCTAAGACTGGACGTCTTTGCAAGCGCCTTTCGGTTCGAGATGGAAGCCATTTGGACGTCCCGCAGGGATTTGACCAAAATGGCCGGCTGCGGCGTCGAGAGAGCTTGAAATATCGACATATTCCTGCGCCCTCTCTCCTTGCAACAGGCCATTTTGCTTCAAACCTCGATCGCGCCAGTAAGGGGTCCTGACCCTAGGCGCTGATCGGAAGCGTGGGCCATGTTTCGGTGATCGTGTGCCCGTCGAACACGGCGATGTCCCCGAACTGGAGGAACAGCGCTTCGCTCTGATCCGGGCGCAGGAAGACGTGGTCGTCCGGTCGCAGGCTCGTCCGGGCCGAACCGAGCAGGAGTTCCTGGTTGGAGGAGCGCCCGAACAGGCCGGAATAGGACAGCCCCGGCGGCGAAACCGGCTGGGCCAGCCAGTGCCCGCCATGCATGAAGAAGCCGCGCTGGCTGTTGCGATCGAACCAGTGCAGCAGGCCGGACAGCGGCTCCACGCCCGGCAGGCGCATGTCTTCCACCGCCTTGATGACGGGGGAGGCGATGAAAGCCGCCGGTGCCAGATCGGCGAGATCGGAATAGTCGAACGTGCCCGGCTTGACGAAGGCGGACCCGACCGAAACCTCGTTGGCCACGGTGCCCTTGCAATGGCGGCGGAACGTGGGGCTTCCCGCTCCGTTCAGCGTCAGCGGCGCTGCATTGCCGACGACGTGACGCACGGCATCGATAGCGGCGCGGTAGGCGGCCTGCGAGGCGGCATAGGCGCGATCGGGAAGCGGCATCTTGGGAACATGGGGGTCGTAACCCATCAGCCCGGCGATGCGCACGCTGTTGTCGCGCGCGAAGGCGAGCGCGGGGGCTAGGGCCGTGGCATCCGGAAATCCGCCCCGGTGCAGGCCGACATCGAGTTCGAAGCTCGCCTGCAACGGGACGCCATGCGCTTTGGCGATCGCGGCGTATTCGGAAAGCCGCTGCGGCGTGTCGATCAGCCATTGCGGGCGGGCGGCGGCCTGCGGCCCGGCCTTGTCGATCACGCGGGCGAATTCGGCGGCGGGCAGGGGCTTGCCCATCAGCATGTCGGCATCGGCATAAAGGGGCAGCAATTGCAGCAGCATCTCGGCGCTGAACACCATCATCCGCCGGCTGCCCATGCCGTTCAGCACGTGTTCGATGAGGCGGGGGGCGGGCAGCGACTTG
>NZ_DDFB01000054.1:5570-15558 GCF_002336885.1 Novosphingobium sp. UBA1939
GGATGCATCAGCCCGGCGCGGCGCAGCGCGGCGGCCAGCGCGGCGAAATAGGCGTCATGCCTGCCACCGCTCTCCGCCGGGCGCAGGGCAAGGACGCCGAGCCCGGCGACGGCGATGGCACCGCCGCCCGCCAGCACGGCGCGGCGCGAGGATGTCTTGCGTTCAGGCGGCATCGAAGATCCTGTGCAGGAAGGGGTTGAGCATCCGGCCCTGCGGATCGAGCCGGCGGCGTACCGCGTCGGCTTGCGCGAACATCGGATAGAGCGGCTGGAGTTCCTTGCGCGACAGCGAATGGAGCTTGCCCCAGTGCGGTCGCCCGCCCGCCTCGCGCAGCACCGGTTCGATCAGGTCGAACATGAACTGGTGGCTGTCCTTGTAATAGGCGTGGACCGCGATCGAGCCGCTTTCGCGCTGGTAGAACGGGGAGAGCCAGGCGTCGTCGGGCGCTATGATCCTGGCCTCGATCGGCACGAACACGTCGTGGGCCTGGCTTTCGATGCGCCGGACCACTTCGCGCAGGGCCTCCACCTGCCGTTCGATGGGAACGTGGTACTCCATTTCCTTGAAGCGCACGGGGCGTTCGTTCGACAGGAGCTTCCAGCCCTGGTCGATGGCCACTTCGGGCGGTTCGTCGTTCAGAAAATGCGCGGCGACGCGCTTGCGCACGCCGGGCGTGAATTCGAACACGTCGCGCAGCAGCTTCAGCTGCATCAGCACGTCGGTATCGCGATCGGGGCCGCGCGGGCGGACCGGCTCGGTCGTGACATCGTGCGTGATCAGCGCGGCCTTGCCGGTGAAGGGAAGGATCAGGAATTCGGCATTGCGATGGCGCGTGGCGAGCGCGGGCCACTGGCCCAGCAGTTCCTCGGTATCGACGATCCGCACTTCCTTGCGCACGCGCGTCAGCGGCTGGTTGCGCAGGGTCACTTCGGTCAGCACGCCGAACGCGCCGAGGCCCACGCGCGCCGCGTGAAAGACCTCGGGTTCGTGATCGGGCGCGGCTTCGACCACCGTGCCATCGGGCGTGACCAGCCGCAGCGCGGTGACGCCGCCGTGAATCGCGGTCAGTCCCTTGCCGGTGCCGTGCGTGCCGGTGACGAGCGCGCCGGCCAGCGATTGCTTGTTGATGTCCGGCAGGTTCGGCATCTCCTGCCCGATCGCGGCCAGCGCGGGGCCGAGCGCGGCCAGCCGCGTTCCTGCCAGGACGCGGGCCGAATGCGTGGCGGCGTCATGCCCGGCCAGCCCCGCCATGCGGTCGAGCGAGAGCATCGTGCCCGAAGTGGGCACCAGCGCGGTGAAGCTGTGCCCGGCGCCGACCGGCCGGATCGGGGCGGGGGCGGCGGGCAGCGCTTGCACGAGTTCGGATTCGCTGGCGGGAGCGAGGCGACGTTCCGGATAGGCATGTTCCAGGCCGCACCAGTTGGTCCAGAGCACGCGGCCCGATCCGTCGAGCGCGGGCGGGGGGACCGGTTCGCGATCAAGCCAGGCACGCCGCGCCGTCAGGCCGCCCGCCGTGGCTCCCAGTACGCCCACAGTCCCCAGAATGGCTTTCCTGCGCGTGAGCAATGCCATGGTTCCTATTCCTTTTCGCGGCCGGCCATGAACCGGATCAGCGCCTTGAGATCGTCGGGTGTGCAGGCAAGGCACTGGCCGCCGGCGGGCATCGCGCCCTTGCCCTGGATGGCGCTGGCAAGCAGCGCGTCCGGCCCCTTGCTCCAGCGGGCATCCCACAGGGTGCGGTCGCCGGTGAGCGGAGCGGTGGAGGCGCGGACGGTGTGGCAGGCCTTGCATGATGCGCCATAGAGTTCGGCGAGATGCGGATCGGCCGGCGTCAACGCGGCGCTTTGCGCCTCGGTCAGCGGCTGGGTCGGCGGTGCGGAATGGCCGCAGCCAGCCAGAGCAAGCAGGGCCGGCGCCAGCAATGCCGCCGCGAACATGCCCTGAGCCGGATGCTGTCCGAGTCGCACCATGATGTCCCTTCCCAACTTGCTGGAAATCTAGTTATAGCTATATTTCTGTCAAGGAGCATCGGAACGTGACCGAAGAAGGCGAAATCCCCTTTGCGATGTCGGGGCGAAAACCGGTGCAAAAGCGGGCGCAAGCCACGTGGAACCGCCTGCTCGATGCCGCTGGAAGTCTGCTGGAAGAAGTGGGGGTGGAGCGCATTTCCACCAACCTGGTGGCGGCGCGCGCCGGGGTCAGTCCGCCGACGCTCTACCACTACTTCCCGGACAAGTACGCGCTGTTGGCGGCCTTGGGGGAGCGGCTGATGGTGGCGCAGAATGCGCTGGTGGTGCTGGACCCGGAACAGGACGAAGCGGCCATTGCCGCCGTGCTGGAGGCGCATGTCACCCTGACCCGCGCCACGCCGGGCGGGGCGTGGATCATGCGGATGCTGCGGGCGGTGCCGCAACTCGCGCCGATCCGCATCGCCTCGCACCGGGCCGTGGCGCGCGCGCTGGCGGAGCGCGTGCTCGCGCTCGACCCCCGGCAGGACCCGCAGTCTACCGAGGCGCGGGCGCGGCTTTGCGTGGATCTGGGATATGCCGCGATCGAACTGATCTTCGACGAACCCGATCTGCCGGAGGCTCCGGCGCTGGCCGATGCCGCGCGCGCGATCCGGGCGGTGATCGCGCCGTAGGCCGCTTGCGTCGCGCCTGTTCCTTGCTATGAAGTTTTCACGAATATGAACTGATCGAGCATTGGGAGAGCCGCATGGCCAAGATAAAGACCACGCACGTCGGAAGCCTGCCGCGCGGCGATGAACTGACGCCGCTGCTGCTGGCGCGCGATGGCGGCCAGCCTTACGACGCGGCCGAGTTCGATGCCAAGGTTTCGGCCGCGGTCGATGCGGCGGTGCAGGCGCAGGTCGAAGCGGGCGTGTCCGTGGTCAGCGATGGCGAACTGGGGAAGGTCGGCTATTCGACCTACATGATCGAGCGGCTGTCCGGCTTTGGCGGCCATATCGATCGCAAGCCGGCGGCGGACCTCGCCGAAGTGCCGAACCTTGCGAAAAAGCTGTCGGCGATCATGGGCAGCCAGGAATTCGTGCGGGCTTCGTGCATCGGACCGGTGAAGCTGGTCACGCTCGATCCGCTGCACGAGGATATCCGCCGCTTCAAGGCGGCGCTGGCCAAGCATGGCGCGCCCGATACCGAAGCCTTCATGAACGCCGCCTCGCCGGGGTTGATCACCGCGTTCCAGGTAAACCGCCACTATCCGAGCCACGAGGCCTATCTGGCCGATCTGGCCGACGCGATGCGCGAGGAATACGAGACGATCGTGCGCGAAGGGTTCTACCTCCAGCTCGATTGCCCCGATCTCGCGATGTCGCGCCACACCGGCTACCAGGACATGGCGGAGGAGGACTTCCTCAAGGTTGCGGCGGCGAACGTCGAGGCGCTGAATGCCGCCACGGCCAACATCCCGCCCGAAAAGATGCGGATGCACGTGTGCTGGGGCAACTACGAAGGCCCGCACGATCACGACATCGCGCTGGAGAAGGTCATCGACATCGTGCTGAAGGCGCGCCCCGCCACGGTGCTGTTCGAGGCCGCCAACCCGCGCCACGAACACGAATGGAAGGTGTGGAAGGACGCGCGGCTGCCCGACTGGAAGGTGTTGGCGCCGGGGCTGATCGACACCTGCTCCAACTATATCGAGCATCCCGAGCTGATCGCCCAGCGGATCGAGCGCTTTGCCGAATTCGTTGGCCCGGAACGCGTTGTCGCCAGCACCGATTGCGGCTTCGGCACGTTTGCCGGTTATGGCAAGATCGATCCGATCGTGACATGGCGCAAGCTTCGGTCGCTGCGCGAGGGTGCGGATATCGCGGCGGCCCGTATGTGAGCCGGCCGTCTCTGACGGCGAACAGGGAGCAAGGTATGAACCCCGATGATCGCCGGGCCGTCGAGCACGATTGCGCCCGCCTGATCGCGCTTTACGCCAACCTCAACGACGAGGCGCGCTGGGACGAGGTGGCCGCGCTCTATGCCGAGGATGGCGTGATGTTCCGCCCGACCGCGCCGGACCAGCCGGTCGTGGGGCGCGAGGCGATCCTCGCCGCGTTCAAGGCCCGCCCGCCGCGCACCACGCGGCACGTCTGCTCCAACGTGGTGATCGATGTCGAAGGACCGGCTACCGCGCGAGGCACCTCGGCGATGCTGCTGTTTACGGGGGATGGGCCGCCACTGGTCGGTTCGTTTCATGATCGCTTTTGCCTGACCGCCGCCGGATGGCGCTTCGCCGAGCGGCGCGGGTCGCTGACGTTCAAGGGGTAAGGAGATGAGCGCCAGCCAGGCGGGCGCTGCCGCCCCGGTCAAGTCCGCGATGCGCACGCTCGATGTGATCGAGTTCGTCGTGGCGCATCCGCAGGGCGTGATCGCGCAGGAGATCGCGGCGGCGCTGGGGATTCCTGTCAGCAGCCTGTCCTATCTGCTGGCGACGCTGGCCGAGCGGGAATACCTGGCCCGGCAAGGGCGGCGCTATCTGCCCGGGCCGGGGCTGGAGCGGTTGCGTGCGCCCGTGTCTTCGCTCTCGCTGGAGGAGCGCGTGGCACCGCTGGTGCGCGCCTTGCGCAGCGAGTTGAACGAGACCTCGTCGTTCATGATCCGCGCCGGCTGGGATGCCGAGGCGCTGGTGACCGAAGCCAGCGATCAGGCGCTGCGCTATGCGATCGATCCCGGCACGCGCAAGCCGCTGCACGGGCTGGCCGGCGGGCTGGTCCTGCTGGCGGGAATGTCCGAGGCGGAGCTTGCGGACTATTTCGGGCGAAGCGAACGGGAGCAACTGACCCCGAAAACACGCGTTGCGGAGGCCGATCTGCGCGCCGATATCGCGGAGATCCGGCAAAACGGCTTCTGCACCGCGCGCGAGCGGGCCACGCTTGGTATTTGCGGGGTGGCTGTGCCGGTCAGGCTGGGCGACCGGCAGATCGGCGTGTTCAGCGTGGCGGTGCCCGCGGTCCGGTTCGACCCCGCGCTGGAACAGCGGATCAGGATACTGCTCCAGCGCAGCGCGGACGCGATCAGGGAAGCGTAGTCGGAACCGGCGCGGAAACCGGTCCGATGTGCAGGCTTCCGGCCGGTTTGTGGGTCGTTTGCTTGTGATTGGCGCGCGAAGCCTGCCGGGCGTGCCGCTGCGCCAGCCATGACATGACCGGGGCGCACAGGAACGCGGCGGACAGGCTGGCAAGCTGCAGCGCCAGCAGCCATTCGGTTTCGCTTCCCCAACCGGTGTCGATTGCCAGGATCGTTACCGTCAGCGCGAGGAACAGCGCGCCCAGCACGGATTCCGCCGCCGTATCGGCGAAGGGCGAACGGCGCGACGCGGCCACGGCGAACTTTGGCGTGCGGCGCCAGGCCAGCGGACGGCGGGAAAGCCCGGCGACGCCGCCAAGCAGCACGATCCACGTGAGCGAGGCGCGGGCGATTTCGCCCAGCACCATGTCGCGCGGTTCATGGCAGCCGGACAGGCGATAGCGGTGCGCCGTGCGCGCGCACCAGGTCATCCCGCCAAGGATCATCATCGCCCACACCACGTTGGGGATGTCCACGGGATCGCCGGCGCGGGCTGATTGGGCAAGGCCCATGAAAACCGTGCCCGCCAGCATCAGGACCAGCGCTCCCACGCGCTGCAGCGGGGCGACGCAGCGCAACACTTCAAGAAGCTTCGACCAGCCCGGCAGCGCTCCGGCGATGGGGTGCGGCAGGAATAGCCGCCAGTGGCGGCGCAACTGCTGCACGGGGCCGGCGGTCCAGCGGAACCGCTGCTTGCGGTAATCGTCGAAGGTTTCGGGGATCAGTCCCCGTCCGAACGTTTCGTTGAAGTAAAGCCCGTGCCAGCCGGTGGCCCGCATCCGGACCGAAACTTCGGAATCCTCGGTAAGGCACCATTCGGCCCACCCGCCGGCATCCCTGAGCGCCTGCGCGCGCAGCAGGCACATCGTGCCGATGGTGAATGCGCCGCCGTATTCGCTGATTCCACGCCAGTCGACCTTGTTCACCGGCATGTATTCCCAATGGCAGGCGGTCAGCCACGGGCTGCCCGCGTACCCGCGATAATCGTGGGGAGTCTGGATATAGCCCAGATTGGCATCGTCGAAATGCGGCACCAGCCGCGACAGGAAATCGCGTGTGGCGTGATAATCGGCATCGATCACGCCAACGATCTCGGTATCGCGCGCCATGACGTCGAGGCAGAAGTTGAGCGCGCCGGCCTTCGCACCTTCCAGGGGGGCGACGTGGAAGAAGCGGAACACGGTGCGGCCAAGCTGCCGATTGAGCGCAGTGCAATGGGCTTCCAGCGGACGCCACAGGGCTTCGTCCGGCGTGTTGTTGTCGCAGACCAGCACTTCGAAATTGGCATAGGCAAGCGCCGCCAGGCGATCCATCGTCCCCATCACGACCGCGGGCGGTTCGGAATAGCAGGGCAGATGGAGCGAGACCTTCGGTTCACGCGCCGCCTTTGCCGATGCGCTGCCCGGCGATACAGGCCGCCGCCAGCGTTCATGCGTAATGGCGGCGTCACGCGCGACGCTGCCAGCCATGGCGGCCAGGGCAACGACCGTGCCCAGCGCCAGCCCGATCAGGGCGGGTATGCGGAACCAGCCGGGAAAATCGCTTTCGCCGATGAACAGCGCGCTCCAGCCGGTCGCAACCGTCACCGCGAGAATTTGCGCGGCGTGCCAGGCGATACCGGCGTTGTTCAGGCGGGCCACCCGTATCCGCAAAACCATGCACAGGCCCGCGAAGACGAAGGTTGCGAGCAACAGCGGCGTGGCTGACAAAGAGGGGGCAGGGCCAGCCAGGAGTACGGTGGCCGTCAGCGCGGCTGCCGCAAGCGCGCAGAGTTCGCACAGGTCGCGCAACCGGGACGGCGCGAGCCGCACCGGCTCCCTGTATCGCGCCAGTGCTACAAGCGCGGAAAGGCAGGCGGAGATCGCCGCGAACAGCAGCGGCGCATCAAGCGAAGCACGAGAGAACGTCAACAACTGCGACCCCAGATTTCGTTCGGAATCAGGCAAATGCCAGATCCGCCGGACCTGTCTCCGCACGGGCGGGACCGATCGAACGAAATCGCGAAAGCAGCAAAGGTTTCTCTTTGACAGTCCCGGGTGCGACGGGGCGTGCAATTCTTGCCACGCAATGCAACAGGTTACGGCCGGAGTGAGCGCCTTGCCCGTCGATCGCCACAACGGAGGGCATGGTTCGCGCCCTCCGGGTGCTGTGATCGTGCTCGATGCCTCAGGCGGCAGCCATGCCTTCTGTGATTCGCTGCGTTTCGGCTCGGGTCGATTCCGGCCCGGTGTTGCGCTTGTAGATGCCGCCTTGCCCCGCCTGGCGGTTGAACAGGTCAGGATCACCATCGCGCTGCTTCAGGCCGAACAGCGGGAACAGGCCGGGATGGCGGCCCAGTCCGCCGTACAGGTCGAGGCAGCGCTCGATCCAGTCGCGCAGCGGATCGTCTTCGGCCAATACCGGGGTCTGGCATACTGACGCGGTGAACAAGATACCGCCCATGATGCGGAAATCGGCATAGTTAGGGGTGGAGCCGCCGAGCCATGGGTGCTGCGCAAGAGCGGCGCGCAAGGGCTCCAGCGCGGCGGAGATTTTGGGCAACCGCTCCTCACGCCCGGCCTGCACGTCTTCCAGCTTGCGGCCCAGCATCTTCTCGCGCGAATGCGTGACGTAGGCGTGGTCCTGCGGCACCGAAAGGTTGCGATAATCGGCGCAGAAGCAGAACATCCATGGCCCGACCGCGGCGTTCCAGAACCAGTGATCGAGCGCCTTGAGCGTTGCCGCCACGCTTTCGTGCGGGATCAGGGCGGGGCGGTCGGGGTACTTGGCGTCAAGGTATTCGACGATGCCCCAGCTATCGAGCACCCATTCCCCATCATCGACGATCGCGGGCAGGCGCTCCGTCTTGCCGCCGGTGCGTTCGAGAATGCCGGTGAAGCCGCCGGGCACGACGTCCAGTTCGAAGCCCTTGTGCTTGACGGCATACTTGGTGGCCCAGACGAACGGGCTGATCGTGGCGCCCGTCGAAAGGGCAAGATCGTAGAAGGTGATGGTGTTGTTCGCGGCCATGCCGGTTGCTCTCCTGGGCGTCTTCTTTTCTGCGAACGATCATGCCACGAATTGTTAGGTTTACAAACTAAATTCGGGCAAAAAAAGAGCGCCGGCCCCGTCGGGAGGAGCCGGCGCTCACGCTTCGGGCTTGCGCGGAATTACTTCCGGGTACGCCAGCCTTCGGCATAGCTGTCACGGGCGACTTCCGAATAGGGCACGGAGGCGACGACCGCCTTGATCTCGGTCTGGACGTGGGGTTCGACGGTCGGCTTGGTGGTGCCGCCATCGGGTTCGCCCCACAGCAGCGATACTTCGGTGCCGGGGGTTTCGAAGCCCGGTTCCATCATGGCCAGCGTCAGGAACTTGCCCTCGTTGGCGCTGTAGCCGATCCACGTCGAGATACCGGCCGTCTTGCCGTCCTTCAGCACCAGGTCGAACGGGTGCATGGCGTAGACCGAGCTGGGGTACTCCATGAACTTGGCCCGTTCGCCCTTGCTCAGGGCAGAGGACTGCACGCGCATCACGTCCTCGTTATCGAGCGCCAGCGTCACCTTGGTGCGCTTGGGGCCGGCTGCCATCTTCTCGAGCGCGGCGCGGCCGATGAACTCGTGGTCGAACTTCACGAACGGGCCGTACCCGAGATCCCAGGGATTGGTGTAATAGCCGTCGATGCTGTCGGGCACATAGCTGCCGCCGACCGAGCACTTGCCTTCATAGGAATTGGCGGAGAGCCATTCGCGATAGGGCTTCAGCGCCTCGCCCGTGTAGATCGCCGGCAGCGGGGAGGGGATCCAGCCCGATTCCAGCGTGTTGGACGAATAGGCACGGCCACCGACCAGCGCCAGGCCGAAGTCCTTGCCGGCTTCCACCAGCGCGCCGTGGACGGCGGCATAGTCTTCCCACGGGCCGAACAGTTCGAAGCCCGGCTGACCGGCCATGCCGTGGCGCAGGGCGCGCACGTCCTTGCCGCCGATCGTCATGCGGGTCATGTGGAAGAACTTCAGTTCCGGCGCCGGCTTGCCCGTGGCCTTCTCGATGATCTTCATCGCGTTGGGGCCCTGGATCTGGAAGCGGTACGAATTGCGCTTCCCGTCGGTGCGCATCGCCCAGCGCTCGTCACGCTCCACCGTCACGTTCCAGTTGCCGCTGGCGGCGTGGTATTCGACCCATTCGATCGACGGCGCGCGGCCGACGAGGTTGAATTCGTTCTCGTCGAGATAGAACAGGATCACGTCGCCGATGACGTAGCCATCGGGCGTGCAGGGCACGAACTGCTTGGCGCGATCGGGCTGGAAGCCCTTGAAGGTGTTGATCGCAAGATATTCCAGCATCTTGAACGCATCGGGGCCGCGCACCGCCAGATCGACCATGTGATACGACTGGTTGTAGAGCACGGCCGTGTGGCCCCAGGCCCATTGTTCCGCGCGCCAGTTGGAATATTCGGCGGGCACGCCGGGATAGACGTTCGGGCCGACCTGCTGGTTGCGCAGGAAGCCGACGACATCGGCCTGGCTCTGCAGCAGCTGTTCAAGATTTTGCGACATGGATGGAGTCTCTCCCGTGCGAGGTGGTTTGGCGTGAACGTCTCATGCCTCAATTTCGCTGATATGAAAAGTTCGCAATCATGAATTTCAGTAAAATGTGAGCGGCGCGTCCGATTGCTCCGCCGTACGGATCGTGTGGGCGCGCGTGTCAGGGGCGTGCGCACGGCAGGGAGCTTGGCCCGGATCGTTGCGGCGAGCGAATCTGAGTCTCGTTCGATGATTCGCGACTCTCGGCCTTATCTAAGCGATTGTATTTAGGTGATTAAGTTGTGTTTGGGATGGGGTTGGGTTGTGAAGAGTGAATGAGGGGTGTGAGCGTTGGTGTGGTTTGGTGTTTGTGTTGGTGGTTATGTTTGAGCCGGGAATTTGGGGGTT
>NZ_DDFB01000045.1:0-2285 GCF_002336885.1 Novosphingobium sp. UBA1939
TCACCGGCTTTTCCAGCATCTGCCCGCGCATCGCGCCCTCACCCAGCGTTTGCGACAGCGGCGAATCCCAGATCTTGCGCACCACGTCCATGCCCGAAACGACGTTGCCGAACGCGGCATAGCCCGCCTGCGCTTCGGGGTTGGCGGAGGCGGGATCGGCGTCCAGCCCGGCGATGTCGGACAGCATGATCGAGAAATCGCCCGTCGCCGTGCCCGGCGCGCCGCGCGCCATGGAGATCGCCCCGGCCTTGTGCAGGATGCCGGTGACGTTCGTCGGCTCGTGCGCGATCGGCTTCAGCACGCGCTTGGGATCGCCGCGCACGCCGGCCTGGATCAGCCCGTTGGGCTGTTCACCCCAGGCAAGGTGCATCGCGCGGTAGAACACCACGCCATCGAACCGCCTCTGATCGACATAGCGCAGAAAGTTGGCGGTGGTGACGGGCGCGTGCTTGCCATCCAGATCGAGCACGATCGCGCCGAGTTCGGTGTTGATCGCCACGCGCACCGTATCGGCCAGCGGGATTTCCGCCGGCGGGCGGGCCGGGCGCGCGGGCGCCCTGGCGCGGTGCGGCGCGGCGGCGGTAAGCGCGAGGAACACGGGCAGGGCGGCAAGCACGAATCGGCGGTTCATGAACCGAACCTAACGCCATGGCGGGCAGCGACGCCAGTCTCCCCGTTGCCTGCACCGCCCGTCTGGCGCTAGGGTGGACGCATGGTGCCAGACGCGATGATAGAGAACAGTGCGACCGCCGCGGTGCTGACCGATCCACGCCAGCCGGACAACCCGATCGTTTCCTGCAACGCGGCGTTCATCCGCCTGACGGGCTATGCGCGCGAGGAGATCATCGGCCGCAATTGCCGGTTCCTGCGCGGCGCGGGAACGGAAGTGGAGCTGACCGACACGCTGCGCGCGGCGGTCGTCGCCCGTCAGCCCGCGCTCGTGGAAATCCGCAACTACCGCAAGGACGGCACGCCGTTCCGCAACGCCGTGATGATCGCGCCGATCTTCAACGCGGATGGCGAGGTCGAATACTTCCTCGGCTCGCAGATGGAAGTGCCGGACGATGGCGCGAAAGCCGCTCCGCGCGAGGTTGCCCTCACCGCCGCGCGCCAGCGGATCGACGCGCTGACCGATCGCCAGCGCGAAATCCTGCTGGAAATGGCGCGGGGCAAGCTCAACAAGCAGATCGCGTGGGACCTTGGCCTGTCGGAACGCACGATCAAGATGCACCGCGCCGCCATGTTCCGCGCGCTGGGCGTGAAGACCAGCGCCGACGCCATCCGCGTGGCGGTGGAGGCGGGGTACTAGGCGGCGCCCGCGTCGCCTGGAGCGGGAGCACATCGCCCTCCCTCGTCATTGCGAGGGGCACCGCCCCGAAGCAATCCAGAGCGGCTAGCGGGGCACTGGATTGCTTCGCTGCGCTCGCAATGACGAAAGCGGGCTAAACGGAAGTCCGGCTGCCCGCTTGGCCCGCGTCCTTCTCCGCCGCGGCGGCGAGGCGCGGGGCGATCATGGCGCAGGCGATCAGCTGGAACTGGTGGAACAGCATCACCGGCAGCAGCACGATGCCGACTTGCGCCGGCGCGAACAGCACGCCGGCCATCGGCACGCCGCTGGCCAGGCTTTTCTTGGAGCCGCAGAACAGCAGCACCGCCGCATCCGCGCGCGGCAGCTTCATCGCGCGGCCGAGCAGCGTGGTGAGCAGCAGCGCGATCCCCAGCAGCACGACGCACAGTATCGACAGCACCACGAGGCTTTCCGGCGAGACGCGCTGCCACAGCCCTTCGACCACCGCCGCGCCGAACGCCGAATAGACCACCAGCAGGATGGAGCCGCGATCGACCCGGCCCACCAGCGCCTTGTGCCGGGCAACGAAGGCGCCGACCCACGGGCGCAGCAGATGCCCGACCACGAAGGGCAGCAGCAGTTGCAACAGGATCGTTTCGACCGACTGCCACGAAATGCCGCCGGTGGTTCCGCCCATCAGCAGCGCGACCAGCGCCGGGGTGGCGAAGATGCCCACGAAGTTCGAGAACGAGGCGGCGCAGACCGCCGCCGCCACGTTGCCGCGCGCGATCGCGGTGAAGGCGATCGAGGACTGCACCGTGGAGGGCAGCAGCGTCAGGAACAGCAGGCCCGTGGCGAAGGCCGGCGGCACGAAGGGCAGCTTGCCGAAGGCCAGCCCCAGCGCGGGAAACAGCGCGAACGTTACCCCCAGCGTGGCGAGGTGCAGCTTCCAGTTGCGCATCCCGTCCCAGATCGCCTCGCGCGAGAGCTTGGCGCC
>NZ_DDFB01000045.1:2406-2558 GCF_002336885.1 Novosphingobium sp. UBA1939
CCAACCGGCGGCCAGTCCGTGCCTGCTTGCTGTCACGCCCGTTTCAAACTTCGCGCCTAGCGCGGCATTCCGGCGTAGCATGCGAATCGGGACTGGAGACAAGGCATGAAAATCAACCGTCGTTCCGCGCTGGGCATGTTTGGGTCCGGCGC
>NZ_DDFB01000134.1:0-40268 GCF_002336885.1 Novosphingobium sp. UBA1939
GATACCACGATCTACCTGTTCGGCACAGTCCACGTGCTCAAGCCCGGATACGACTGGCTCAACGGACCGCTGAAGCAGGCGCTCGACGGATCGGACGAACTGGTGACCGAAGTGCTTGATCCGGTGGGCGGCGAAGCGCAGGCGGCGCTGCTCTCGCGCGCGACCTTGCCCGAAGGCCAGACGCTGCGCGGGTTGATGGACGCGCCGCAGCGGGCTGCCTTTGAAGCGCTGCTGGGCCGGGTGGGATTGCAGGCGCCGGCCTTCGACCGGTTCAAACCGTGGTACGCCGCGGTCGTGCTCTCCTCGCTGCCGATGATCAGCCAGGGCCTCAGCCCCAAGGACGGCGCCGAGGCCACGCTCAACGCCTATCCGGGCGGCAAGGCGCGGACGCGCGCGGGGCTGGAGACGATCGACTATCAGCTCGGCCTGTTCGATACGCTACCGGCCGATGCGCAGCTTGCATACCTGGGCAACGTGGTGCGCGATTACGACAAGATCGGGCCGGAGATCGACAGCCTGATCGTCGCCTGGGGCAAGGGCGATGCCGAAGCGCTGGCCACGATCATGAACGCCGACATGGACGATCCGCGCCTGACCGAAACGCTGCTGGTCGGCCGCAACCGCCACTGGGCGCAATGGATCAAGGCGCGGCTGGACAAGCCCGGCACGGTGTTCGTCGCGGTGGGCGCCGGGCATCTCGCCGGCAAGGGCAGCGTGCAGGAACAACTCGCCGCGCTCGGCCTCGCCACGCAGCGGGTGCAATGAACTGATGAGGGCCGGGACCTGGAGGAAGGCCTGTGCGGGCATCGCGCTGGCGGCGGGTCTGCTGCTGGGCGCGTGCCGGAGCGAGCCGCAGCCCGCTGCCCCGGCGGCGGAATCGCGCGTGGCGCTATGGGAAGTGACCGGCCCCGGCGGCGCGCGCGGCTGGCTGTTCGGCACCGTTCACGCCCTGCCCGAAGGCACGCGCTGGTCACGCCCCGCGATCGCGCAGGCGCTGGGCGCGGCGGACCGGCTGGTGTTCGAGATCGGCGAACCGCTGGACGCGAAGATCGCGGGCGAAGCGCTTGGCCGGCTGGCCTTCACCCGGGGGTTGCCGCCGCCGTCCGAACGGATCGACCCCGCCTATCGCGGCAAGCTGGAGGCCGTGTACAAGGACCTTGCGCTGACCGACGCGCAATTCCGCGACGAGGAATCGTGGGCTGTGGCGCTCCAGATTTCTGCCATCGCCGGGCAGAAGCACGGGATGAGCCCGGACAACGGCGTGGAGCCCGAGCTACGGCGCATGGCGAAGGGCAAACTCGTCACCGGCCTTGAAACCATCGACAGCCAGTTCGGCATCTTCGACCGGCTGGGCGACCGGGAACAGAAAGTGCTGCTGGAACAGGTGGCCGAGGAAGCATCGAGCGGCAAGGATGACGAGCAGGACATCCTGAAGCTGTGGCTGCGCGGTGATGACCTGGGCATCGCGAAGGAGAGTGAGACCGGCTTTCTGGCCGATCCCGGTCTGCACGAAGCGCTGTTGGCCGCGCGCAACCGCAACTGGACAGGACAGATCGACGCCATGCTGAAAGCCGGCGCGCATCCCTTCGTGGCGGTGGGCGCCGCGCACGTTTCGGGCACGGACGGCCTGCCCCGGATGCTGGCCGAACGCGGCTGGACGGTGCGGCGCGTGCAATAGCGCACGGGGCCAGGCCAGAAAGTCTGGCCAGAAAGGCCGGCAACGCTTGCTTTTTCCGTCCGATCCGCTAAGGGCCGCCGCTTCCCCGGCATGGTCATCCCTGGAGGCGTGCGGGCGGAAACGTGTTCAATACAGCATTTTCGGAAGGTACAGACAATGAGCGAGACGCTTACGCTGTCGGCCGAGACGCGCGATCGGGCTGGCAAGGGAGCCTCCCGTGCACTGCGTCGCGACGGCCGCACCCCCGCCGTGATCTACGGCGGCAACGAGGATCCGGCCGCGATCCACGTCGGGGAAAAGGAACTGGTCAAGGCGCTTGGCACCGGCCACTTCTTCAACTCGATCGTCGAGCTCACCGTCGGCGGCAAGACCGTCCGCACGCTGCCCAAGGACGTTGCGTTCCACCCGGTTTCGGACCGTCCGCTGCATGCCGACTTCCTGCGCCTTTCGGCCGACCACGCCGTTCACGTGAACGTGCCGGTGGTCTTCGCCAACGAAGAGAAGTCGCCCGGCCTCAAGAAGGGCGGCGTTCTCAACGTGGTCCGTCACGAACTCGAACTGGTCTGCGCGCCGGATTCGATCCCCGATGACATCGTGGTCGACGTGACCGGCTTCGAAGTGGGCGATTCGATCCACATCAGCTCGGTGACGCTGCCGGCCGGCGTGAAGACGGCGATCACCGATCGCGATTTCACCATCGCCACGATCGTTGCCCCCTCCTCGCTCAAGAGCGAAGAAGGCGATACGACCAAGACCGAAGCCTGATCTTCAGGCAAGCGTTTCCGCCGCCCCTCTATCAAGAGGCCGACGGCGGAACCGGAAAGAAGCCCCCTTCCGCCCCGCGCGGGAGGGGTTCTTTTTTGCCTGGCGGTTGTTTTCACATGCCGTCTGGCCTGATGCGCCCGACACTGTAAACGGGCGCAAAGCGAAGGAGCATCACCGCCATGCAAGTCTGGGTCGGGCTGGGCAATCCGGGGCCGCAATATGCGCTGCACCGCCACAATGTCGGCTTCATGGCGCTCGACACCATCGCCGAAGTGCACTCCTTTGGTCCGGTGCAGAAGAAGTTCCAGGGCTGGGTGCAGGAAGGCCGGGTCGGCGGGGCGAAAGTGCTGCTGCTGAAGCCGGCGACCTTCATGAACGAAAGCGGCCGCGCCGTGGGCGAAGCGCTGCGCTTCTACAAGCTTGGCACCGATGCGCTGACCGTGTTCCACGACGAGCTCGATCTCGCCCCGTTCAAGGTGAAGGTGAAGACCGGTGGCGGCACCGCCGGGCATAATGGCCTGCGCTCCATCGACAAGCATCTCGGCCCGGATTTCCGCCGGGTGCGGCTGGGCATCGGGCACCCTGGCCACAAGGATCGCGTGACCGGGTACGTTCTCGGCAACTTCGCCAAGGCGGAGCAGGACGATCTCGTCGACATGCTCGGTGCGATCGCTTCGGAAGCGGAATGGCTGGCCAAGGGGGACGACGTGCGCTTCATGAGCGATGTGGCGCTGAGGCAAGCCGGGTAATCATTCCTAACGCGATTTAACCATCTGAACTGTCGGGCAAATTTACAGATCGGGCCTTTCAGAACCTTCGTTAACCAGCGTACCCCGCAGGATTTCCCGTTTGGCACGGCAATTGCGAAGAATGGCGTGAACCATTCGTACCGCTTTCAAAGGGGGCCAAACCATGAAGCGTTCTACTGTCATCCTCGCCGCGCTGGCGACGTCCGCGATGTTCGCCACGCCGGCGCACGCGACCTTCGGCCACACCCACTATTGCAACTGTGGCCACAGCGGCGGCTCCAAGTCGTGCGGCGGTTCGTCGTCGTCCTCGTCGACGTCGTCGACCAGCGGCGGCAGCACCTCCTCGGGTGGTAGCACCTCCACCTCTTCTGGCGGCGGCACCTCAACCTCGTCGACCTCCACCGGCGGCAGCACGTCCTCGGGCGGTGGCAGCACCTCGTCCGGCGGTACGGCGGTTCCCGAACCCGGGATGCTGGGCATGATGGCGATGGGCCTGATCGGCCTGGGCTTCGCGCGCCGTCAGCGCCGCAAGGCCTGATCGCGCCGAATTAGGGCACGCCCCACGGGTTCGGCCGCGCCGGACCCGGCCCCGGGGCAAACGTCAGCGGACGAAGCCGTCTTGCGGGACGGCGCATCGCGATCCGCTCAGCCCGCCACTTGCGCGCGGGCCAGATCGTTCCGGAACAGGCGGTTGGCGGGGTCCGCCCGCAACGCCTGTTCGAGATAGGCCACCGCCTTGTCGCGGTCCGTCCCGGCCCTGAACCGCACCAGCCCCGCCATGTGGATCATGTCCGCGTTGGAGGGCTGCAGCGCCAGCGCCTTGTCCGCGAACCCGATCGCTTCAGCGTTTCGTCCGGCCTGCGAGGCCGCGAACGCCAGCCGCTTCAACACATCGGCATCGGACTGATAGCCGGAGACCTGCTGGTACGCCGCGATCGCCGCGTTCCAGTCTCCTCGCGCCATCGCCGCTTGCCCGGCAGCGGCCAGTTGCTGCGTCCGCCGCAAATCCCCGGACTGCAGGCGCGCCTTCAGCGTATCCGCCGCCGGATCGCCAGCCCCGCGCGCCGCCTTTTCCGCAAGCTCCAGTTCGCGCGGCCCGGCCATGGCGCTGTCCGCCAGCGGTTTGACCGTGGCATAGGCCGTCGCCGCATCGCCGGTCGCCAGTTGCGCTTCGGCCAGCATCAGCCGTGCGAACGGGTTTTGCGGGGAAAGCAGCAAGGCCTTGGCGTAGATCGCCCGCGCCTGCTCGGCCCGCCCGAGGCGGAGCAAGGCTTCGGCATAGGCCAGCCCTTCGGGCGAGCGCGGCTCCAGGCTGCTTTCGCGCGGGGCGAGCGTGCTGCGCACTTTTTCCCAATCGCCCCTTTCGGCAGCGATCTGAATGCGCATCCGCAGCACGTCGCCGCTATCGGGCGCGACATCGGTGGCACGGGCCACCAGCGCCTCGGCCTCGTCCAGCTTGCCCTGCTGGTCGGCCGCATCGGCCTGCGCGAGCAAAGGCTCGGGCCGCGTGGGATAGAGCGACTGCGCCCGCTTGTACGCGGCCAGGGCGCCATCCCACCGGTTCGCCTGCGCGTCGATATCGCCCGCCAGCATCAGCGTGTCGAGCGCATCGGGGCTGCGACGGCGCAGATCGGCCAGTTGCGCTTCCGCCCCCGCGATATCCTGCGAATCCAGCAGGAACCGGGCGTAGTCGCGCACCAGCCGCGCGTCCCCGCCAGCGGCAAGGCCCTTGCGATAGGCTTCGAGCGCACCGGTCTCGTCCTTGTTCGCGAGCAAGGCCGAGGCGCGGATGCGCCATGCCTCGGGATGGCCATCGTTGCCCAACAGCGAGAGCGCTTCGTTGGCCTGCCCGCGCAGCAAGGCAGCGTCCGCCTTCATCCGCGCGATCTCAAGCCCCTTGCCACCCGCCGCTTCAAGGCGCGCGAGCGTGGCCTGCGCGCCCTCGCCATCGCCCAGGCGCAATTGCACCCGCGCCAGCAGATCGAGAATCCGGGCATCCTCGGGCGCGGCCGAAACCGCTTCGCCCAGTTCCTTGCGGGCCGTGCGATAGTCCTCCGCCTTGAAGGCGGCTTGCGCGCGGTCCAGATGCTGTTGCGGCGTTTCCGAACCGCAGGCGGCAAGGACAAGCAGGGCGGGCAGTATCAGCGCTTTCTTCATGCCCGCGTGATGACACGAACGCCTGAAATTTTGGTGAAACTGGCCAAACCGTCCCGCCCCCGCTATGGGCCGCGCGAAAGGCTTGGGCGCAAGAGCCGCGCGGGCCGCATCCAGATCACTTGTGGAGCATCAAATGGGTTTTCGTTGCGGGATCGTCGGTCTGCCAAACGTCGGCAAGTCGACGCTGTTCAATGCGCTGACCGAGACGCAGGCGGCGCAGGCGGCGAACTATCCGTTCTGCACCATCGAGCCGAACGTGGGCAACGTGGGCGTGCCCGATCCCCGGCTGGATGAACTGGCCAAGATCGCCGGAAGCCAGAAGATCATTCCCACGCAACTGGGCTTCGTGGACATCGCCGGGCTGGTGCGCGGCGCGTCCAAGGGCGAAGGGCTGGGCAACCAGTTCCTGGGCAACATCCGCGAGGTGGACGCCATCGTCCACGTCCTGCGCTGCTTCGAGAACGACGACATCCAGCATGTCGACAACAAGGTCGATCCGATTTCGGATGCCGACACGGTCGAGACCGAACTGATGCTTTCGGACCTCGAAAGCCTGGAAAAGCGCGTGCCCGCCGCGCAGAAGAAGGCGGCGCAGGGCGACAAGGAAGCGAAGCTCATCGCCTCGGTGCTGGGCCAGGCGCTCGACCTGCTGCGCGAAGGCAAGCCCGCGCGCCTGACCAGGCCGAAGGACGAGGAAGAAGCCCGCGTGTTCCGGCAGGCGCAGCTGCTCACCGCCAAGCCGGTGCTCTACGTGTGCAACGTGGAGGAAGGCGCGGCGGCCGAAGGCAACGCCTTTTCCGCCCGCGTGTTCGAGAAGGCGAAGGCCGAAGGCGCCAACGCCGTTATCGTCTCGGCCGCGATCGAGGCCGAACTGGTCGGCATGGAGCAGGACGAACGGCTGGTGTTCCTGGAGGAAATGGGCCTGCACGAAACCGGCCTCGCCCGCGTGATCCGCGCCGGCTACGA
The DNA here is from genome assembly GCF_002336885.1 of Novosphingobium sp. UBA1939. Classification (NCBI taxonomy): domain Bacteria; kingdom Pseudomonadati; phylum Pseudomonadota; class Alphaproteobacteria; order Sphingomonadales; family Sphingomonadaceae; genus Novosphingobium; species Novosphingobium sp. UBA1939. The sequence goes on from NZ_DDFB01000134.1 coordinate 6,316, forward strand.
TCTGCTGCACCTCATCACCTTCTTCACCGTCGGCCCCAAGGAAGCGCGCGCCTGGACCGTGCATCAGGGTGCCAAGGCCCCGGACGCGGCGGGCGAAATCCACTCCGACATGCAGCGCGGCTTCATCCGCGCCGAAACCATCGCCTATGCCGACTATGTCGCGCTGGGCGGCGAGAACGGCGCCAAGGAATCCGGCAAGCTGCGCCAGGAAGGCAAGGAATACGTGGTGCACGATGGCGACGTGATGCACTTCAAGTTCAACGTGTGAGGCCGCACGCCGGTTAACCGATCGATTGACAGCGCGGCCGGCACGGGCAAAATCCCGCCCATGCAATATTTCGAAGACCTTGAGCCCGGCACCGTCGACCGTTTCGGCCACTACCAGGTCACCCGCGAGGAAGTGATCGGCTTCGCCTCGCGCTATGATCCGCAGCCGTTCCATCTCGATGACGAGGCGGCGGCGCAGACCCATTTCGGCCGCCTCTCGGCCAGTGGCTGGCACACTTGCGCCATGGTGATGGCGATGGTGGTGGAGAACCTGAAGGCGCGCCAGCAGGCTGGGCTGGGGTCTCCCGGCGTGGACGAGCTGCACTGGCACAAGCCGGTCTATCCCGGCGACACGCTGCGCTGCGAAACCCAGTTGCTCGAGAAAAAGCGCAGCCGCTCGCGCCCGGAAATGGGCAGCTTCCGATCCACCATGCGCGTGTTCAACCAGAACGACGATCTGGTGATGAGCTTCACCTCGATCGGGTTGATCCGCGTGCGCGATCCGGAAACCGCATCGACCGACTAAGCGCGCGCCGGAGCGGGCGGTGTTGTTACATCGGCTTGCACTGGACGTTGCCGCGCGCCTTGTAGACTACCCGGTCGAACGGATCGGTCACCACCACCTGCCCGCTGAACAGATCGACAAGGCCGTTCTTCACCGCCTTGCCATCGTCGATGCGGGTCAGCGTGAGCGCATATTCCTTCCCCGAATAGCGCGACCAGGCGCCCTGCGGCAGTTGCGTGCTGCCCTTGTCGGACGCGAAGACCACCAGCTTGCCGTCGAGCTTCATCACGCCGCGTTCATCCTGCGCCAGCAGGATCGCGCCCATGCCGCCGCCATCGGCCACGAAGTTGCAGCCGGTGCCTGTCAGCTTGCCGTCGCGGATGTCGAAGAACATGATCGGTTGCGGATCGATCGGCTTCACCGGCGGCTGGCCATTGCGCTGCGCCGCTTCCACCTGGGCAATGGCCCGCGCATCCTCGGCCGCCTTTTCCGCCGGCGTCTGGCTGGAGCAGGCAGCCAGCAGAACGAGCACTGCCGCTCCGGCAACGATCCCGCGCATCACTTTCTCCCGAACAGTTTCTCGATATCGCCATGGGCAAGCTTCACCCACGTCGGCCGCCCATGATTGCACTGGCCGGAGCGCGGCGTCACTTCCATTTCGCGCAACAATGCGTTCATTTCGGCGACGGAAAGGACGCGCCCGGCGCGGACCGAGCCATGGCAGGCCATCGTCGCCAGCACGAGGTCGAGCCGTTCGCCCAGCAGCAGCGCGTCGCCGTTCTGGGCAAGATCGTCGGCCACGTCGCGCACCAGCGCTTCAGGATTGCCCTTGGCAAGCGCCGCCGGCACCGCGCGGACCAGCACGGCACCCGGACCGAAGCGTTCGAGCGCGAGACCATATTCAGCCAGCTTCGACGCGGCTTCCTCCAGCCGATCGCAATCGGTTTCCTCAAGCTCGACCACTTCGGGGATCAGCAGCGCCTGGCTGGGCGCACTGCCCTCCCCCGCTCCCGCCGCGCGCAGGCGTTCCAGCACCAACCGTTCGTGCGCCGCGTGCTGATCGACGATCACGAGGCCATCGGCCGCCTCCGCAACGATATAGGTGTTGGCGACCTGCCCGCGGGCCACACCCAGCGGATGCTCTACCGGCTCCGGCACGGCATCCTCGGCGGCTTCGGCGCGGGCGACAGGCGGGGCCATGACCGTGGCCTCGTACCCGCGCCACGCCTGCCCGGCATCGCTGACCCGCGGTTCCGGCCGCCATGCCGGGGAGGCGAAGATGCTGCCTTGCCGTTCGGCCGGTGCGGGAAACAGCGGCCCCGGCCCTGGTGCCGCCCCCGGGAGCGCGGCAATCGGTTCGGCCTGCCAGGCACGCATCGCGGTTTCGGAAGGGGCCTGCGCGGAGCGCTGGTCCCCGCTTGCCAGCGCCGTGCGCAGGCCGGTCACCACCATCCCCCGCACCAGCGCGGGATCGCGAAAGCGAACCTCGGTCTTGGCCGGGTGGACGTTCACGTCGACCTCGGTCGGCGGCACGTCGAGAAACAGCGCCAGCACCGCGTGCCGGTCGCGCGCCAGCATGTCGGCATAGGCGCCGCGCACCGCGCCGATCAGCAGGCGGTCCTTCACCGGGCGGCCGTTGACGAACAGATACTGGTGATCGGCCACGCCGCGGTTGTAGGTCGGCAGGCCGGCCACACCGGTCAGGTGGAAATCGCCGCGCACCAGATCGACCGTCACCGCGTTGCCGGCCAGCTCGCGCGCAACCAGCTGCGCAACGCGCGCCTCGAGCGAATCGCCGGGCTGCACCTGCAGCGCGCGACGACCATCGTGTTCCAGCGTGAAGCCCACTTCCGGGCGTGCCATGGCCAGCCGGCGCACGACATCGAGCGAAGCCGCCCATTCCGCCCGTGCCGAGCGCAGGAACTTGCGCCGCGCAGGAATCTTGCCGAACAGGTCTTCCACCCGCACGCGCGTTCCGGGCGGCAGCGCGGCAGGGCCATCGGACACCAGCGCCCCATGATCGACCACGCGTTTCCAAGCCTCGCCGGTCTCTCGCGCGCGGCTCTCGATGGTGACGCGCGCGACGCTGGCGATGGAAGGCAGCGCCTCTCCCCGGAAGCCCAGCGTTTCGACCAGTTCGATCGATTCGTCGGGCAGCTTGGACGTGGCGTGGCGCTCCAGCGCCAGCGCAATCTCGTCCGCGCGCATCCCGCAGCCATCGTCCGTCACCTCGATCAGCGAAAGCCCGCCCTCGCCCAGCCGGACATGGACTTGCGTGGCGCCCGCATCGATGGCGTTTTCGACCAGTTCCTTGAGCGCGCTGGCCGGCCGTTCCACCACTTCGCCAGCGGCGATGCGGTTGACCAGAGTATCGGGAAGGCGGCGGATCGTGGGCATCATCAAAGCTTTGTTCAGGGCCGTGCCAGCGTCGGGATTCCGGCACGCCCAGACATTACTAGCGATGGACCCGCGCTTTTTCGAGCCAAGTGGAGAAGTTATCCCGCAAACGCAGCATAAACCTATGGGTTTTGCGCAAATCATGCGCTAATGAGCCGGGCTTCCCGGGCACTCATTTGGTTGGGGTTGGCGCGTGCCCGCGTTCCAACCCGCAGATTCATACGGATTTCCTGATGGCTTCGATGCTTTCCCGATTCTTCAAGTTCGGTTCCCAGAACATCGCGATCGACCTCGGAACGGCGAATACGCTGGTCTACGTACAGGATCGCGGGATCGTGCTGAACGAGCCTTCCGTCGTCGCGATCGAGACGATCAACGGCGTCAAGAAGGTGAAGGCCGTCGGCGATGACGCAAAGATGATGATGGGCAAGACGCCGGACAACATCGAGGCGATCCGTCCGATGCGCGATGGCGTGATCGCAGACATCGAAGTGGCCGAAGCCATGATCAAGCACTTCATCCAGAAAGTGCACGGCAAGAAGAGCCTGCTGCGCTATCCGGAAATCGTGATCTGCGTGCCTTCTGGCTCCACCTCGGTCGAACGCCGCGCGATTCGCGATGCCGCTTCCAACGCCGGCGCCAGCCAGGTGTTCCTGATCCTGGAACCGATGGCGGCCGCGATCGGCGCGGACATGCCGGTGACCGAGCCGGTCGGTTCGATGGTGGTCGATATCGGCGGCGGCACCACGGAAGTCGCCGTGCTGTCGCTGCGTGGCCTTGCGTATACGACCAGCGTGCGCGTGGGTGGCGACAAGATGGACGAAGCCATCGTCAGCTATGTCCGCCGCCATCACAACCTGCTGATCGGTGAAGCCACGGCCGAACGGATCAAGAAGGATTACGGCATCGCCACGATCCCGGCCGACGGCGTGGGCGAAACCATCCACATCAAGGGCCGCGATCTCGTCAACGGTGTGCCCAAGGAAATCACGATCACCCAGGCCAACGTGGCCGAAGCGCTGTCCGAACCGATCGGCGCGATCGTCGAAGGCGTGCGCATCGCGCTGGAAAACACCGCGCCGGAACTCGCAGCGGACATCGTCGATCAGGGCATCGTGCTGACCGGCGGCGGCGCGCTGATCCGCGGGCTGGACGAGCATCTGCGCGAGGAAACCGGCCTGCCGGTCAGCGTCGCCGAAGACCCGCTGTCCTGCGTGGCGCTGGGCACCGGCCGCGCGATGGAAGATCCGATCTATCGCGGCGTGCTGATGACCGCGTAATGGCAGGTTCATCCCGTTGCTGCATGGAAGCAAGCCGGCACCGGCCGGCGGACAGCGGCGGGAACGGTAGGGAATAACGGACATGGCGCGGTCACAGGACCGGCGCCCGGGCTTTTCGCGCAGGGCGCAGTACGGGATCTTCACAGGCTACGTCGTCGCCATTCTTGGCGTCGTGGTCGGCGCCGTGCTGCTCATCGTATCGTTGTTCAACCCCGAGGCTTTTGCCTTTGCGCGATCGGGCGCGAGCGAGATAGCGCGGCCGATCGGGCAGGCTAGCGCCGAATCCCGCGCCACCGGCCAGGGCGTGTTTGCCGCCGTCGGCGCCTATTTCAACGCCGGAAGGCAGAACGCCGCGCTGCGGCGCGAGGTGGAAGCCGCGCGCGCCGACGCGGTGACCATGCGCGCGGTGCAAACCGAAAACGCGCGTCTGAAAGCGCTGCTCGGTATCGTCGACCCCCAGGTGCGGCCGATTGCCGCCGGCCGCCTTATCGGCTCCACCGCGGCCAGCGCACGGCGCTTCGCCGTGCTGTCGATCGGCTCCTCGACCGGGCTGCGCCCCGGGATGCCCGTGCGATCTTCCACCGGACTGATCGGCCGGATTGTCGAAACCGGGCGCGATACGGCGCGCGTTCTGCTCGTGACAGACCCGGACAACGTCGTGCCCGTGCGCCGCGCCACCGATGGTCTGCCGGCCTTCGTGCAGGGTGCCGCCAACGGCCGCATCGAAATCCGCTTGATCAATTCAGGCGTAAACCCCGTTCACAAGGGCGACGTTTTCGTGACCTCCGGATCGGGCGGCCTCTATCCGCCCAACATTCCGGTCGCGATCGCCACCGATCCGCATCATGACGGGGCCGTCGGCCACCTTGCCAGCGATCCTGCGGACGTGGACTACGTGCTGGTGTTCCCGAGCTTTCAGCCTGCCGCCCAGGCAGCGCTGAGCGAAAGCGAGAAAGCCGCTGGCCCGCCGCGCGACCCGGGCGACCAGTAAGCCGGAATGATGCTGCCCCGCTTTCCCGCCCGCGCCGAGGACATCGTGCGCAACCGCATCAACCGCGCGCCATCGCCGGTCCTTGCGGTGGGCATTCCGTGGGCGTCGATCATCCTGGCCTCGATGGCAACCTTTTCCCCGGTGATCGCGTCCGCGCCCCTGCTCCCGCCATTTTCCTACATGATGCTGCTGGCCTGGCGCATGCTGCGGCCCGGCATGCTGCCGGTGTGGGTCGGCTTGCCACTGGGCGCCATCGACGATCTGTTCAGCGGACAACCGTTCGGCAGCGCGATCATCCTGTGGTCGCTGACCATGCTGGCGATGGAAGTGATCGACGAACGGTTCCTCTGGCGGGGCTTTCTGCAGGACTGGCTCGCGGGCAGCGCGCTGCTGGCCGGCTATCTGTTTCTTGCCGCCAGTTTCGCGGGCTTTGCCGCCGGCTATCCGCTGCCCCTTTCGATCGGCCCGCAATTGCTGCTGAGCGTGTTCCTGTTCCCCGTCATCACCCGGGTCGTCGCCCTGCTCGACCGGGTGCGCCTGCTGCCGCTGCGGAGAATCTGAGCGTGGCGAGACAGCAACTGCCGATGAGTTCGGCCCGGCTGACCGACACCTTCAACCGCCGCACCTTCGTGCTCGGATCGGCCATGGGCGGCATCGGCGTGCTGCTCGCGATGCGGCTCGGCTACCTCTCGATCGCGCAGAACGAGAAGTACAAGGCGGCATCGGAAAGCAACCGCGTCAACCTGACGCTGATTCCGCCGCGGCGCGGCTGGATTCTCGATCGCAACGGCGCGGCGCTGGCATCGAACCGCGCCGACTTCCGCGTCGACCTGATTCCCGACCGGGTCGTGGACGCGGACAAGACGCTGGCCACGCTCGCATCGCTGCTCGACCTTTCGCCCGACAAGGTGGGCGACATCCACGACAAGCTGGACAAATCGCGCGGATTCCAGCCCGTCGAAGTCGCCGCCAATCTCAACTGGGACAAATTCGCCGCCGTCAGCGTGCGCCTGCCCGAACTGCCTGGCGTGGTGCCGCAACGCGGCTATTCGCGGTTCTATCCCACCGGCGCGACCGTGGGGCATCTGGTCGGCTATGTCGGCCCCGCTTCGGCCGAGGACTACGAGCGTGAACGCAACCCGCTGCTGATCACGCCCGGCTTCAAGATCGGCAAGGACGCGCTGGAGAAGTATTTCGAAACGCGCCTGCGTGGCGTGCCCGGCGCGCGGCGCGTGGAAGCCACCGCCAGCGGGCGCGTGGTGCGCGATCTGGGCACGCGCGAGGACGTGCCGGGCAAGCCGATCCAGCTCACCATCAACGGCCCGTTGCAGGACTATGCCTCGCGCCGCATCGGCCTGGAATCCGGGTCGGTCGTGGTGATCGACTGCCTGACCGGCGATGTGCTCGCCATGGCCTCGATGCCCAGCTTCGATCCCAACAGCTTCTCCGACGGCATCGGGCGCATCGAATGGAAGATGCTGTCGGACGACGACCATGTACCCTTGCGCAACAAGGTTCTGCGCGGGCTTTATCCGCCGGGCTCGACCGTGAAGCCGATGGTCGCGCTGTCGTTCCTCGAAGCGGGGCTCGATCCCAATGCCTCGGTCAACTGCGCGGGCGGCCTGCGCGTGGGCAACCGCGTGTTCCACTGCTGGAACCACCGGGGCCACGGCGCAACCAACATGGCCAAGGGCATCTACCAGTCGTGCGACGTGTACTTCTATCACTTCGCGCAACAGATGGGCATGGACGTGATCGCGGCGATGGCGAAGCGGCTGGGGCTGGGACAGGAATTTCCGCTGCCCGTCGCCGGGCAATCCTATGGCACGGTGCCCGATCCCGCGTGGAAGCTGCGCAAGTACAAGCAACCCTGGGCGATCTACGACACGGTGAACGCCACCATCGGGCAGGGGTACATGCTGGTGAACCCGCTGCAGCAGGCGGTCATGGCCTCGCGCATCGCCTCCGGCCTCGAACTGATGCCGCGCCTGCTGCTCGACCGGCACGCGCCTCAACCCAAGTCCATGGGCTTCAAGCAGGAACACCTCGATTACATCCACGCGGCGATGAACGAAGTCGTCAACGGGCGTGGCACCGCCGGCAAGGCGCGCCTGCCGATTCCCAACGTGCAGATGGCGGGCAAGACCGGCACGGCGCAGGTCGTCGGCCTCAACATCGGCAACGGCAAGGGCGGGCTGTGGAAGCACCGTGACCACGGCCATTTCATCTGCTTCGCCCCGTTCGACAAGCCGCGCTATGCCTGCGCCGTCGCCATCGAGCACGGCGGTGGTTCGGGCGCGGCCTATCCCATCGCGCGCGACGTGATGACGTTCCTGTTCGATCCGGGCAAGGCGCTGGAAGTGCTCGAAGGCTTCGAAAAGCAGTGGGGCGGCAACGTGCAACAGCGCATGGCGGCCCGGTACGACGCCTATGCCGCGCAATACGGCGCTTCCGCGCCCAAGGCGGCGGACGACGCGCAAGTGGCGCAGGAAGTCGCGGCCGAAAACAAGCCGGTGCCCGAACCGACCGCCGCGCAGACCGACGCCGCGCCGCCTCCGCCCGAGCCGACGACGCCCGAACCGGGCACGCCGGCGCCGGGCGCATCGCCGCGGCCTGCACCGGGCACCGCTCCGGCACCCGCCACTCCCGCCACGTCCGGCGCGCAATAGAGGCCCCGCCGATGCCCCGCGCCTATGTTCCCGCCGCCATCGCCCGCCAGCCGTGGCGCGTGCTGCTGCCGCTGGCGATGCTGGTCGTGTTCGGCGGCTTCGTGCTCTATTCGGCGGCAGGTGGGCATCTCCAGCCCTGGGCACTGACCCACGTGCTGCGCTTCTGCGTGTTCCTGGCACTCGCCATGCTGATCGCGCGGGTGCCGCAGGACTGGTTCAAACGCGCCGCCTTGCCGATCTATGCCGGCCTGTGCGTGCTGCTGGTGCTCGTGGAACTGATCGGCGGGATCGGCGGCGGCAGCCAGCGCTGGCTGAATCTGGGCTTCATGACGCTCCAGCCGTCGGAACTGATGAAACCGGGTATCGTGCTGGTGCTGGCGTGGTTCTACAGCGTGCTGCCGGTGGGCGAAACGCGCGGCTGGCGCGCGGTGGCGCCGGCGGCGGTGCTGCTGGGCATTCCCGCCGGCCTCGTCATGCTCCAGCCAGACCTTGGTACCGGGCTGGCCATCAGCTTTGGCGCGGTCGTCACCATGTTCCTTGCCGGCCTGCCGCTGCGCCTGTTCCTGGGCGGCGTCGGCGCCGGGCTGATCGTCGCGCCGCTGGCGTTCTTCACGCTGCTGCACGATTACCAGCGCAAGCGCGTGCTGGTGTTCATGGACCCGGAAAACGATCCGCTGGGATCGGGCTATCACATCACCCAGTCGAAAATCGCGATCGGATCGGGCGGGCTTTTCGGCAAGGGCTTCGGCCACGGTTCGCAAAGCCACCTCGATTACCTGCCCGAAGCGCAGACCGACTTCGTCTTCGCGACCATGGCCGAGGAATGGGGCATGATGGGCGGCCTGTTCGTGCTGGCGATCTTCGCCGTGGTGCTGCGCTGGGGCCTGAAAGTGGCGATGAATGCACCCGACCGCTTTTCGCGCCTGCTGGCGGCGGGCATGACAACCACGATCTTCTTCTATGCCTGCATCAACCTGATGATGGTGATGGGCCTTGCGCCGGTGGTGGGCATCCCCCTGCCCTTCATGAGCCACGGCGGATCGTCGATGATGACCAACATGATCTGTATCGGAACGATCATGGCGGTGGACCGCTGGAGCCGCCGAAGCGGCAGCGGGCTCGCCTGAAAAACACCATTTCAGGGCTTGGCAGCGCGGCAGAAATCGCTATGGGAGCGCTTCCCATACGGGAATGGACGCATAGCTCAGTTGGTAGAGCAGCTGACTCTTAATCAGCGGGTCCTAGGTTCGAGCCCTAGTGCGTCCACCACATTCTCCTTATTTTCCATTCGGTTATCGACCTCGCCGAAACAGGCGACCGAGAGCGTTCTTTCGCTAGGTAGCTCTCTAGGTAGCAGCGCGCTAATTCAGCGCTGCGGCTGCTCAGCCTCCACACATCAGCGTTCACGGTAAAAGATTCATGGCCTACGCTCTGTCCGACTGCGCTTGAGCGAGTCGTCGATACACACGCTGCGATTATCGGACCGTATATGTGCTGGTGGGCCGCGCAGGACGAACAGGTCGGCCAGGGCCGCCAGAACATCCTCGTGCCTGAGCTGGCGTGCAACGATGAGCGCCAGGCATTTGTTGATGGCGGAGTAAAATGCCCCAGAAGTGACATTTGAAAATTCCCCACTTCTTCTCGTTGACCCTGTCCGGGGCGCGCCCCGGACAGGGTCAAATTCCAAAAATCCGGCATAGCTCTCCCGGTGGGAGGCGGTGCTGCGATGAAGAAGCTTGGAGATCTGATGATGATCCTGGATTTGCACCGCCAAGGCGTGAAGATCGCCGCCATCGCCCGGCAAGTCGGCATCGACCGCAAGACAGTCCGCAAATACATCGGCCGCGGCATCGAGGTGCCGACCTATGGCCCTCGCCAACCTCGGGAACGCTTGCTCGATTCCTACATGGATTATCTGCGCGCGCGTCTGGACGCCTACCCCGGGTTAAGCGCACAGCGTCTTGCGCGCGAGCTCGGCGAACGTGGCTATGCCGGTGGCTACAGCACGGTGCGTGACATGGTGCGCACGCTGCGACCAGCTGGCGGAGGCAAGCCCTATGCCGTGCGCTTCGAGACGCCCGCCGGTCAGCAAGCCCAAGTCGACTTCGCACAATTCCGCGTCCGTTTCGCCGACACGCCCGATCAGGTGCAGATCGTCTGGCTGTTCTCCATGGTCCTGGGCTTCTCCAGGTTGATCTGGGGCCGGTTCGTCATGCGCCAGACGATGCCGAGCGTGCTGGCATGTCATCGCGCGGCGTTCGAGGCTGTGAGTGCTGGTCGTAATCTCCGCAAATGTGCTGGTTGAAAATTCCTCAGTTTGAGAACTGCGCGTGATCGTCATGGGGGCATGCCCCCATGACGATCACGCGGCACATTCATCCCTGCTGATGCCGAAGGAAGGGCGCGCGCTGCAGCCATTGCCCCTGGTGCCGTTCGGCGCCGTTCTCAAACTGGAGCGTCGGATCAGCCATGAAGGAATGGTCAGTGTCGGCGGCAACTACTACTCGGTCCCCGACGCAACCCGGCGCCGGGTGGTCGAAGTGCACAGCCTCGCCGACGAAATCCGGATCTTCGAGGATGATCGCCTGATCGCGCGTCACCCCTTGCTGGAAGGGCGGCGGCAGCGTTCGCTGCTCGATGGACACCGGCGCCATCAGCGCCGGAATGACGATCTGCCGTTGCCGCATGGATTTACCGGGCAGCAAGTCGCGCGCCGCTCCCTCGACATCTATGCCGCCATCGGCCAGCAGTTGGCGGGAGCAAGAGCATGAACTCTCTGCTGCCGGACCCATCAGCCTCCCTGCTCGATCGCATCAAATGCAGCATGGTCGGCCTCAAGATGCCGCGCGCGATCGAGGTCGTCGATGACTGCGTATCCCGGCTCGACCGCGGCGAGATCACGGCTCTCGAGGCGGTGGAGCAGTTGTTGCTCGAGGAGCTGACCTTCCGCGAGGAGCGCCGAATCCGCGCGGCACTGCGCATGGGCCGGGTCAACACCGTGAAGACGCTGGCAGGATACGACTTCTCGTTCCAACCCTCGCTCGACAAGGCCTGTGGACCGGCGTGCAAAAGGGACCCCGTTAGCGGGGTGATCGGCGTCTAAAAGGGACCCCTCATTCCGATGGTGTAGCGGGCTGCCTGGTTTTCCAGGTGGCGAGATCGGGATGTTGGTGGTGGAGACAGTCGTGCGGATCCGGCGCGAGCACGCGAACGGGAAGGCGATCAAGGCGATTGCGCGGGATCTGCGGTTGTCTCGCAAGGTGGTGCGCAAGGCGATCCGGGCGCCGGAAGGCGCGTTCGATTACCATCGCACGATCCAACCGCTGCCCCGGCTTGGGCCGTTCCAGGAGCGGCTCGACACGCTGCTGACGGAGAACGAGGCGCGGCACCGGCGCGATCGGCTGCGCATGACGCGGATCCATGATCTGCTGTGCCGCGAGGGGTTCGAGGGATCCTACGATGCGGTCCGGCGCTACGCCCGGCGCTGGGCGGAAGCACGGCGCAAGGATGTGGGTGACGGCGCCCCGGCGTTCATCCCGTTGCTGTTCCAGCCCGGCGAGGCCTACCAGTTCGACTGGAGCCACGAGGATGTGGAGATCGCCGGCAAGCCGATGCGGGTGAAGGTGGCGCATATGCGTCTCTGCGACTCGCGCGCACCCTATGTCCGGGCCTATCCGCGCGAGGGCCAGGAGATGCTGTTCGATGCCCATGCCCGGGCGTTCGCGTTCTTCGGCGGTGTGCCGCGACGCGGTATCTACGATAATATGAAGACGGCGGTGACGGCCGTGTTCACCGGCAAGGAGCGTGTGTTCAACCGCCGCTTCCTGATCATGACTGATCATTACATGGTCGAGCCGACCGCCTGCTCGCCGGCGGCGGGATGGGAGAAGGGCCAGGTCGAGCAGCAGGTCCAGACGATCCGAGGCCGCTTCTTCCAGCCGCGACTCCGGTTCGCCAGCCTGGCCGAGCTCAACGGGTGGCTGGAGGCCGAGTGCCGGCGCTGGGCCGAGCATCATGCCCATCCCGAACGCGGGGATATTACCGTCGCCGAGGCGCTGGATATGGAGCGACCGGCCCTGCAGCCGATCCTGGCACCGTTCGACGGCTTCCATGAGAGCGAGCATGCCGTCACCGGCACCTGCCTCATCAGCTTCGATCGCAACCGCTACTCGGTCATGTCGACGGCCGCACGCCGGACCGTTCAGGTGCGCTCCTATGCCGATCGCATCGTCATACGCTGCGGCGATGCGATCGTCGGGGAGCATGAGCGCCACTTCGGTCGGAACCGCACGATATACGATCCCTGGCATTATCTGCCGGTCCTCGCGCACAAGCCCGGCGCGCTGCGTAACGGCGCACCGTTCCAGGACTGGGATCTGCCGCCCGCCCTGCACCGATTACGGCGAAGGCTCGGCACCGGGGACGAGGCCGATCGCAGGTTCGTGCGGGTCCTCTCGGCGGTGCTCACCGATGGCCTGGAGCCGGTAGAGGCTGCCGTGCGCGAAGCGTTGGCGAACGGAACGGCCAGCGACGAGCTGATCCTCAACATCCTCTCCCGGCGCCGCGAGCCGGCGACACCCCACAGCATCGTCACTTCGGAAGACCGGATGCTGCAGCATCCTCCGCTCGCCGACTGTGCCCGCTATGATCTGCTGCGAGGCTATGATGCAGCGGCATGATATGATCGACACGATGCGCGGCCTCGGACTCAAGGGCATGGCGGCGGCGTTCGACGAGGCGGTCACCACCGGCCTCCAGCGCAAGCGCACCACCATGGAGATACTGACCGACCTGCTCCGTGCTGAGGCGACCCACCGGGATGCAGCCTCCATCCGCTATCGGATGACGGCTGCGAGGCTGCCCGTGGTGAAGGACCTGGAGCGGTTCAGCTTCGAGGGCACACCGATCAATGAGGAGATGATCCGCTCCCTTCACGATGGCTCCTTCCTCCCGCCTCGCCGCAATATCGTGCTGGTCGGCGGCACGGGGACAGGCAAGACCCACCTCGCCATCGCGATCACCGCCAATGTCGTGCGAAGGGGCGCTCGCGCCCGCTACTTCAACACCGTCGATCTGGTGACACGCCTCGAAGAGGAGGCCCGGATCGGCAAGGGCGGGACCCTGGCGGGACAGCTCTCACGGCTCGACCTGGTGGTGCTCGATGAGTTGGGATATCTGCCGTTCGCGCGCTCTGGTGGCCAGCTCCTGTTCCACCTGATCAGCAAGCTCTACGAACGCACCAGCGTCGTTATCACGACCAACCTCGCCTTCGGCGAATGGCCTACCGTGTTCGGGGATCCCAAAATGACCACGGCTCTGCTCGACCGCGTCACTCATCACTGCGATATCGTCGAGACCGGCAACGACAGCTGGCGCTTCAAAAACCGCAGTTAGCCGCCACTCTCACCCCAGCTTCAAAACGAACTTGCGCTGTGTACGCCTCCGGCCGGGCTACGCCCGACCTCCGCCGCACACAGCGCAGGGCATCAACCCTCCGCTCAATCTCGAAAAGGGGGTCCCCCTTCAACGCCTATACGGGGTCCCGTTTGCGCGCCGTTTGACAAAGTGAATGGCAGACTGCCGATCACCCCGGCATTGCTGCTGACCGCGAATTATACCTACACCGATTCCGTCCGGAAGGGTGGCGGCGAGCCCGCTTTCGACGGCAGTTCGCTTGACGGAACGCCGCTCGACAAGACGCCCAGGCACATGGCCAACGTTCGCCTGGACTGGCAAGCGACCGAGCAGATCGCGGCCTATGTGCTCGGCTACTACTCGGGCAAGCAGACTTTCAGCGGGTTCCGCAACGGCGCGCTCAACACCCGCACCCGTGAAGGGAGCACGACCTTCGATGTCGGCATCAATTTCACGATCAATGAGAATTTCGCGCTGAGGGCGGCGGTGCTCAACGTCACCGACAAGATCGTGCCGGTCGATGACCGCGGCCGGTTTGATGGTCTCGACGGCAACTGGATGCTCGATGAAGGGCGCCGCTTTTGGGGCACGGCAACGATCAGCTTCTGATCGATCAGGCCGGCCTTCTGCCTTCGCGTTCGAATATTCGCTGAATGCAGAGAGTCGGCCCCTTTTCATCCATGGATCCCGATTCAAGAAACGTTTCTAAAGTCAGAATTCAGTGATCAGTGGATTCGATCTCCGTAAGGAGCGGGGTGGGAGCACATAACCCTGACCGGCGAAGAATATCGCTGGCCAAAATTCTTAGCGTAGGATTTGGTCCCCTCCTGGAAACGCACCATGATCGCCATGTGCGGCATCGAGCGCGTCAGTCGCATTTGCGCCCGATGCCAACTGTCATGGATCCGTCCAAGCTGGTGACGGGGCGCGAAACGGCGCGGCAGTTTTTGCCCTTGCGGGGACGCCGGAGGGCTTTGCGCTCAGAGGCTGTCATGCACACCTGTTCATACAGCCATTATCGGCAAAAGCTTGCCCATCGACGCGCACGCGGCGCCGGTAACGGGATTGGTACCGAGACTTTTCCTCCGGCGATAGCGACTGGAATGAACAGTCCCGTGAGCCGGGCGGCATCTGAGCAATCGCGGGCGAGGATAGAGCAGCCATCGACCCGGCTGCCAGACCTGCGAACAGAAGTTTGGTGCGCATGGACAAAAGGTTCACCGAAACTCGCATCCAAGTGTGGCGTTTGTCGACAGAACGTGGCTAGCCCACGAGCAAGGGTTGGCTGGGACTGCGCGGCATCGGACTCCTCGATCGATCACTGTGCAATTTGCGCCTCGCTGTCGTCAGACCGGGGTCTGAGCCAAAGACTGGCGACAAACCAGGCGAGCGCTACCGCCCCGGCAGAAAAGACGATATCTCCAGGAACCCTCAGCCACACCAGCAGATCGACCACCGGTTGCTGCATGAACTCGGCCGAGCGAGCGTACCAGTAGCCCTTGTCAATCGCGGCGGTCAGCTGAAGCGTACCAAGTGGCAGCAAGGTCAGGAGCGCCATCAACGCAAGGCCGATGTTGAAGCACCAAAAGCTCGTCTTCAGCACGCCTTCGTTCCAGATCAGGTTCGGCAACATGCCACGCAGGCAGAACAGGACGAGCCCGACGCCCAACATGCCGTATACGCCGAACAATGCGGTGTGTCCGTGCAGCGGCGTCAGATTGAGACCCTGCATGTAATAGAGCGACAGCGGCGGATTGATGAGGAAGCCGAACAGGCCTGCTCCGACGAGATTCCAGAAGGATACCGCCAGGAAGAACATGACGGGCCATTTATAACGCTGCATCCAGGGTGTCGCGCTGCTCAGCTTCCAGTGTTCATAAGCTTCGAAGCCAATATAGGCGAGCGGCACGACCTCGAGCGCTGAGAAGCTCGCGCCAAGCGCCAGCACCGCGATCGAGGTTCCCGCGAAGTAGAGATGGTGCAACGTTCCCAGCACTCCGCCTGCCATGAAGATGATCGTGGCAAACAAGACGGCGACCGTGGCGGTGGGTGTCGGAATGAGGCCGAGGCGCGTGAAGAGGAAGGCGATGACCGCGGTGGCGAACACCTCGAAAAAGCCTTCGACCCACAGATGGACCACCCACCAACGCCAATATTCAATCATGGAGAGCGCTGTATGCTCATTCCAGAACAGCCCGGCACCGTAGAAGAGTCCGATGGCTACGGCGGATAGGAAAAACAGCATCGTGATGTGGCGGGATTCGGACTTCTCTTTGAGCGCAGGCCAGAGCGCCCGGCCGACGAGCACAAGCCAGAGCATCAGGCCGATGAAGAGAAACCACTGCCAGAAGCGCCCCATATCGACATATTCCCAGCCCTGGTGTCCGAACCAGAAGTTCCTCTCCAGTCCCAGTTTCTGCATCACCGCGAGCCATTGCCCGGCAAAGGAGCCCACGACGATAATCAGGAGGCAGGCCCAGAGGATGTTGGCACCCAGAGCCTGGAACCTCGGTTCATGGCCCGAGATCGCAGGAGCTATGTAGAGGCCCGTTCCCAGCCAGGCTGTCGCGATCCACAGCACGGCAAGCTGCGTGTGCCAGGTGCGGGTGATCGAATAAGGCAGGATCTCGGCCGCTTCATAGCCATAAACCAGCTGCCCCTCGACCTGATAGTGGGCCGTCATTGCACCCAGCATGATCTGCGCGAGAAACAGTGCGAGAACGACCCAGAAATATTTGGCTGTCGCCCGCATCGAAGGCGTCACCGCGATCTCGCGCAGCGGATCTTTCGCGGGGAGGTCGTGCTCCTTCTCCCTTCGTCCGTGCGTCACCGCATGGTGCCAACCCAACAGCGCGATGCCGGCAAGCAGGAAGGTGACGCTGAAGGCCGACCAGATGAATGTACTTGATGGTGGGCGATTCCCGACCAGCGGCTCGCTCGGCCAGTTGTTCGTATACGTTGTCGTCCGCCCTTGTCGTTCCGTTGTGGCCGCCCAGGCCGTCCACCAGAAGAAGGAGGTCATGGCGGCTCGGTGCCCTGCGTCGGGGACCGTATCGTTCTTCATGGCATAGTTTTCGCGCAGCTCGGCCGTGGCGGGGTCGTTGCCGAACAGATTGACGTAGTGCTTTGCCACCCGCTCGATTGCCACCGCGCGATCGTTGCTGATCGTGATGGTATCCGTGCTCGCTTCAAACGTGTTTCGGCGCATTTCCGTTTGCAGCCGCCGCTGGAGGAGCGCCTTGTGTTCCTCGTTTAAACTCTCAAAGGCGCCGCCCAGATCCCGCTGTGCCCAGAGATCGAGAAGTGCCAGTGATTCCCGGTGCAACCAGTCGGCTGACCAATCGGGCGCTACGTAGCCGCCGTGTCCCCAGATCGAGCCCAGTTGCATGCCGCCCATAGATTGCCAGACCTGGCGGCCACGCTGCATCTCGGCACGGGTGAAGACGGTTTCGCCGTTTGCGGTCACGACCTTGGCGGGAAGCGGCGGCGCCTGAATGCTGATGTCGCGGCCAACCAGAAGCAGGACGGCAAAAGAGACTGCCAGCAATGATAGAAGCCAAATCCAGAGCTGACGTGTTCGATCCATGGTTCTCCCCTATGGGCTACGAGGCGGTACAGCAAAGCGACTAGCGCGCTGCGCGCCGTGCCATCATGCCGCCCGTGATCAATTCTTCCTGGGGGCAGGCTGATCCGATTGAACGACCGGACCGCCTTCCGCTTCCCACCGGTCGACACAGTCGCAATCGTCATAGGCATCGACCGCCAAGGTCTCGGCGCCGGCTTTTGCCTGTGATCCTTCTACAGGCGGAAAGAGGATCGTCAGAAGCAGCACAGAGTTTTCCGCGCCCTTGACCGAGTGCGGCGCGCCTCCTTCGAGATAGACCCACTGGTTACGCCGCAGTTCGATCGAGCTTGCGCTGAGCTCGACTTTCACATGGCCCTCGAGGCAATGCAGCATGATGCTGCCCGGCACCTGATGCTGGCGCATTTCGGTGCCGCTCGGGATCACCAGCCGGATGGTTTCAAATGGTCCGCCTTCACGATCGCTGTGGAATGTTCTTCATGTGTCGTCACGTTCTCGGGCAAGAGATCGACGACTTCTCCGGGCGCTGCGTGGTGAAGGGCCATATCGTTCAATTCCTTTCCGTGTTCGTGGTTTTATGATTGGAGCAAGACGGGCAAGCGGACTGCCGCGTGCGGTCCGGCTTGGAGCGTCCAGCGCGCAATACCTTTACCCATCGCGCGCCGATTTGGAGTCCTGCGGCGATCCATGACCGCGACGCGCGGCGACGACCGTCAAAGGGAGCGGGATCGACCGGTTCACCACATTCTGGACAGAACATGTCACGTTCCTCCTTTTCGGCTTCGATGCGCCAAGACGTCAATCATCCATCTCGCGCCGCAGGGGTTTCGAACCGATCGGCCGCGTTACGCTCGAAGAGCGACGCGAGATCTCGCCGCTTCGTCAGCAGGTCGGCAAGCGTATAGCGGTCAAGTACCGCCAGGAACGCGCCGAGCGCCTCCTTCAGCACGCCCGTCAGCCCACATGCAGGCGCGACCACGCATCCGCCGCAGTCAACGAGATCGAAGCCGTCCTCGGTCTGGCGTATGAGTGCGCCGATGTTGATCTCTTCGGGCGGCCGCCCCAGGCGGATGCCGCCCGACCGTCCACGCACACTCTCCACATCACCACTGCGTGCGAGTTGGTTCACCACCTTCATCAAGTGATTCTGCGAGATTCCGTAGGCCTGCGCGACCTCACCGATCGAGCACAGGCGGTCAGGCCGCGCGCCCAGATAGAGCAGCACGCGCATCGAATAGTCGGTGAACAGGGTCAGTTTCATGGGGCGTTCCCACTCTCTTCCTCAGCTCGTCGCATTAAGATGTATTCATCTTGCATGTTTTCAGGGAAAAGTATAGATGCATTCGGGATACATGATTGGAGTCGGGCGAATGACCGAGCTGGAACTGAAGGATGAGGCGCTCAAGCAGCTTGTCGACGCCTTCTACGCGCGCGTTCGCGCAGATGCCGACCTGGGGCCGATTTTCAACGACGCGATCGATGACTGGCCGGAACATCTCGAAAAGCTGGCGGCGTTCTGGTCATCCGTCATGCTCGCCAGTGGCCGATACAAGGGCCAGCCCGTGCCAGCGCACCTGAAGCACAGGTCGAGGATAACGCCAGCGCTTTTCGACCGCTGGCTCGCGCTGTGGGACTGTACGACAAACGAGATGATGGCGCCCGACGCAGCTGCGGCTCTGCAGGCGAAAGCGAAGCGGATTGCCGAGAGCCTGCAGCTTGCCATGTTTTTTCGGCTCGATCGGCCAAGCGTCGCTGACGGCGAGGCCGGGTCCATTCATTGCGAACGGCGAGTACCCACCCATGCCTGACATTCTACCCTATCGTTCGACGCCGGTGTTCGATCAGGACACGCTCCCGGCCGCCCTGCGGGCACGCCATGATACCAAGGCGGGTGTCTGGGGTTTGATCCGCGTTCTGGAGGGTGAGCTTCGGCTGACCTATCTCGATCCACCGTCGGAGGTTGTCCTGACGCCCGAACGGCCCGGATTGATCTTGCCGCAGCAGCCGCACTTCGTGACGCCCATCGGCGCCATGAAAATGCGGGTCGATTTCTATGATCAGCCGCCCGGCGCCTGATCGCCGGGAAACTCGAATCCCTTCCAACAAGGAGAAGTTTATGTCGCAGCCCCTCAGCGATCAGACCATCGCGCTCGTCAAGGCGACGGTCCCCGCGCTCGAAGCGCATGGTCTGGATATCGTGCATGAAATGTATTCCAGGATGTTCCAGAACCCGGACATTCGCGATCTTTTCAACCAGTCGCATCATGGTGACGCCGGTTCGCAGCCGCGCGCGCTCACCGGCGCCATTCTCGCCTATGCCAGCAATATCGACAATCTCGGCGCGCTGGCTCCCGCGGTCGAGCGCATCGCGCAAAAGCATGTCGGTCTCCAGATACTGCCGGAGCACTATCCGCACGTCGCCGAAGCACTGCTCGGTGCGATCAAGGCGGTGCTGGGCGATGCGGCGACCGACGAAATCCTCGGGGCCTGGGGGGAAGCTTACTGGTTTCTCGCCAATATCCTGATCGCGCGGGAACAGCGCGTCTACACCGAACAGAAGGACGCGGCCGGCGGCTGGAACGGCTGGCGCGATTTCCGCGTCGAAGACGTTGTGCGCGAAAGCAGCGTCATCAATTCCTTTGTCCTTCGCCCCGTCGACGGCGGCCCCGTCATGCGCCACAAGCCGGGCCAGTATCTTACCTTCTGGCTCGAAATTCCCGGACATCCGCCGGTCAAGCGCAACTACTCGATTTCGGCCGCCGCCAATGGCGAAACCTATCGCATTTCGGTCAAGCGCGAGCCGCAAGGGCTCGCGTCGGGCTGGTTGCACGACGAGGCGAAACCCGGGACGATCCTGAAGGTGGCCGCGCCTGCTGGCGAATTCTTCCTCGCCGATCATGTCGAACGGCCGGTCGTACTGCTGTCGGGCGGCGTGGGCCTGACGCCGATGGTGGCGATGCTCGAAGCCCTCGTTCAGAACGGCGCCGAAGTGCCGGTTCATTACATCCACGGCACGCATGACCGCGACACCCATGCGATGCGCGACCATGTCCGCGCTGTGGCGAGCCATGGCCAATCGATCGCGATCACCGATTTTCACCAGACCCCGCTCGAGGATGAAACAGAGGGCAGCGACTACGATGTGGCCGGCATAATTACCGATGAATGGTTGGTCGCCAGCACACCGGTCGCACAAGCGGACTATTACATCTGCGGGCCGCGTCCGTTCCTGCGTCATGCGGTCTCGACCCTGTCGCTGGCGGGTGTGCCGTCGGACAGGATCCACTATGAGTTCTTCGGCCCGGCCGACGAACTGCTCGCGGCCTGAGGGAGCGGAGGCATGGACGACATCATCCTGGCCCGGGCCGTTCATGTCCTGGCGGTCCTTGTCTGGATCGGCGGCGTGGCGTTCGTGACGCTTGTGGTGATGCCGTCCGTGCGCGCCGCCAATCCGCCGGCGGAGCGGCTGGCGGCCTTTCATCGACTGGAGGGGCGCTTTGCGGCGCAGGCGCGCATCTGGGTGCTATTGGCAGGACTGAGCGGCTTCTGGATGATCTATCGCGCGCAGATGTGGGACCGCTTTTTCGATCTTCGCTTCTGGTGGATGCATGCGATGGTAGGGCTGTGGGCCGTGTTCGCCGCGATGCTTTTCGTGATCGAGCCGCTGTTTCTCCACCGCCGAATGATGACATCGGTCAAGCCCGCCGCAGATTTTGCCCGAATGGAGACACTTCACCGAATATTGCTGGGTATCGCGGCTGTCACGGTTCTCGGCGCAGTGGCGGGAAGCCACGGGTTCTAGACTGCGCTTTTCGTGTGGTTCCAAAATTCAGTGGCTGTCTCCCAAGAGGTGATCAGATATCCGCCGGGGCCGCCCGCGCCAATCCAGCCCAATCTTCCGCCCGCCATCGGACGTTCGTGGTTCGGAACCATCCTATGCGAAGTCGATTCCCACAGGACTGCCGCTCGAAGCCCTCCCATTATTGCCGATGCCATGGGTTCCGCCTGACCTGCTCTCTTCCGCTCCAATCGCACAGCAAAGTGAAACGCCATGTTCAACAAGCCATTCACAGCCGTACTGGCGATGACCATGCTCGCGCTCGGCGGCTGCGCGACAGGCGCGCGATACGTCGATCCCCAAGCCCCCATTGCGGAGCTGAGAGACAAGGTCGTAACCGGCAACGCATCCTATCGACAGCGCATCGCTCTGCCCGCCCGCGCGAAATTCAACGTGAGACTGCTGGACGTTTCGCGCGCCGATGCGAGATCGGTGATCATTGCCAAGGAAACGCGCGAGACAGCAGGGCAGCAGGTTCCTTTGCCATTTTCGATTAGGGTGAAGGAACAGGACTTGAAGACCAACATGCGTTACGCAGTCCGTGCGACGATTACCGATCCCGAGGGCAACCCGATATGGACCACGGATACGGTTCATTCGGTCGATCCCACGCGGTTCGAGCAGGATCTGGGGACGCTCAATATGGTTCGCGTTGGTGACCGCCCGGCGGCTTCAGGCTTGATCGGCCCGCAATTCAAGGTGGAGGACATCAATCAGACCGGTCTGATCGACAAATCCAATGTGACGGTGCAGTTTTCGCAAGACGGCCGAGTGAGCGGATCGGCCGGCTGCAACAGGTTCACCGGCGACTATTCGATCGAGGACCAGTCGCTTCGGATCGGACCGCTCGCCGTGACGCGCCGGGCTTGCGTGCCGGCGCTCGGGAACCAGGAAACCAGGTTCCTGGCCATTCTGCAGGATGTGACCTCATGGTCCGTCAACAGCAATGGGTCAGTGCTCTTCCGTGCCGACGACGGACGATACCTGGCGGCGATACGCTGATTCGACCGCAGTATGCTGAAGAGCGGCTGCCGCTCAGTCCTGACCGATCGGAGACGGAGGTCGAGCCAGTCTTGGACACAGGCTTAACGGTCCAAGAGCTTGATCGGCAAAAGTCCATTGCGCCGTCGCCAAACACAGGTTCAAATTCGGCCGCGATGCGTGGCGAGCGACGCTGACCACTGATTTTTTGGTGTTTACCGCGGGAGACGGCAGGGCAATAGTTGGGAACTTCCGTCCGACCCGCGTGTTGCTGGTTCGGCGCGAGCTGTGTTCCCATCGGGAGCGAACCTGCTGCTGCGCTGTCAGCCCGTGGCGATGACCGATGAGGGGGGAAATAGATCGGCCATGATACTGACCTTGACCGAGACCGAACGCCAGATCGCGCTCGCCATTTCCGTTGCCGTCGGTCTGTGCGGCCTCGTTCTCGCAGCGGCAGGCAATCAGGACACAATGGAAATCCACGGCTGGCTGATCCTGGCCATTGCCGCCATTTGCGCCATCATCGTAATCCGCGGCATCTGGGGACCGGAACCGCCAAAATCCCGTTTGCAAAGCTACTATGACGAGCCCATCAAGGCCGGCATCATCGCCAGCATGGCTTGGGCGGTGGTGGCGATGTTCGTGGGGGTCTGGGTCGCCGCGCTGCTGGCATTCCCTGACCTGACGTTTGACAGTGCCTGGGCGAGCTTCGGCCGCTTGCGACCGGTGCACACCAGCGGCGTGATCTTCGGCTTTGGCGGCAACGCGCTCATCGCCACCTCGCTGCATGTCGTGCAGCGGACCTCGCGGGCGCGTCTTCCCGATCAGCTTTCGGCCTGGTTCGTGCTGGTGGGCTACAACCTGTTCTGCATCCTCGCGGCCAGCGGTTATCTGCTCGGGGTTACCCAATCGAAGGAATATGCCGAGGCCGAATGGTATGCCGACATCTGGCTGGTGATCGTCTGGGTGACCTACTTCATCCTCTACATCCGGACGCTCGCACGCCGCAAGGAACCACACATTTATGTGGCCAACTGGTACTTCATGGCCTTCATTCTCGTCGTCGCGATACTCCATATCATCAACAATCTCGCGATTCCGGTCTCGCTGGGCCATGCGAAGAGCTACACCATCTGGTCGGGCGTCCAGGATGCTATGGTGCAGTGGTGGTATGGTCATAACGCCGTCGCCTTCTTCCTGACGGCGGGCTTCCTGGGCATGCTCTATTACTACCTGCCCATCCGGGCCCAGCGGCCGATCTTCTCCTACCGTCTCTCGATCCTGAGCTTTTGGGGCATTACCTTCTTCTACATGTGGGCGGGTTCCCACCACCTTCATTATACCGCCCTACCGCACTGGGTTCAGACGCTGGGCATGACCTTCTCGGTGATGCTCCTCGTGCCGTCATGGGCTTCGGCTGGCAACGCCTTGCTAACATTGAACGGCGCCTGGCACCGCGTGCGCGATGATGCGACGCTCCGCTTCATGATGGTCGCGGCGGTGTTTTATGGCATCTCGACCTTTGAAGGTTCGTTCCTCGCCATCCGGCCCGTCAATTCGCTTTCGCATTACACCGACTGGACGGTTGGCCATGTTCACGCCGGCGCGCTCGGCTGGGTGGCGCTCATCACCTTCGGCTCGCTCTACACGCTGGTGCCGTCCTTGTGGAAGCGCGAGGCGATGTATTCGCCCGCCTTGGTCGAGTGGCACTTCTGGCTCTCGCTTGCCGGCACTCTTGTCTACATTTTTGCCATGTGGAACTCGGGCATCATCCAGGGCCTGATGTGGCGGACCTATACGGAGGAAGGCACGCTAGCCTACTCCTTCCTGGATTCGCTCAGAGCCATGTATCCCTATTACATCGCGCGTACGCTCGGCGGCCTTCTGTTCCTGATCGGTGCTGTGATCGGCGCCTACAATATGTGGAGGACCATTCGCGCCGCCTCGGCCCAGGCGCCGTTCGAAGGCGACGTCCCGCTACAGGCCGCGACGGCGGCGGGGAGGGCCTGAGCCGTGGCGGAACTGTTTCATCGCAAGCTCGAACGTTCGGCGATCGGCTTCGTGCTCGCCATCATCGCGGCTGCCAGTGTCGGCGGCCTCGTCGAGATCGCTCCGCTTTTCACGATCGACGAGACGGTCGAGGAGGCGCCAGACATGCGGCTCTACACGCCGCTCGAACTGGCGGGGCGAAACATCTATGTGCGCGAAGGATGCTATGCCTGTCACAGCCAGATGATCCGGACGCTGCAGGACGAAGTTGAGCGCTATGGTCCCTATTCGCTCGCGGTCGAATCCAAATATGACCATCCGATGCTCTGGGGTTCGAAGCGCACCGGACCCGACCTCGCCCGCGTTGGCGGCAAATATTCCGATTTCTGGCACGTCGCCCATCTGACCAATCCGCGCGATGTGGTGCCCGATTCCAATATGCCGGCCTATCCCTGGCTGGCGCGGACGCCCTTGCGCCTCGCTGATCTGCCCTTGCACCTCAAGGCGCTGCGGGCCGCGGGGGTGCCCTACACCGATGCCATGATCGAGAATGCGAGCGTCGATGCCTTCGACCAGGCGACACCGGAAAGCTCGACCTCGTCCGGTATCACCGAGCGGTATGGCGAAGAAACGCAGGTTCGCGTGTTCGACGATGTGGCGACCGAGGTCACCGAGATGGACGCGCTCGTCGCCTATCTTCAGGTTCTCGGCCGGCTGACCGACGTGCCGTACAAGAATACGGCCGCGCCGCAGAAGCCGCCAGAGCCGGTGAAATGACATGAGGAGGCAGGCATGGACATAAGCCACGAGGCTCTTGTTGCATTCTCGAAAAGCTGGGGGCTGTTCTACCTCATCGGTCTGATGATCGGTGTCCTCATTTATACGTTCCGGCCGTCCAATCGTGGCAAGTTCAACCGAGCCAAACAAAGCGTTCTCGATCAGGACGACAAGCCATGGACGTAGAGCGCGATCCCGTCAGCGGTCATGAAACGACCGGCCATGTCTGGAATGGCATCAAGGAGCTCGATACGCCGGTCCCCAAGGGTGTGCTGATTTTTCTGATCGTCACCCATCTCTTCGCTTTCGCCTGGTGGATTCTCATGCCGACTTGGCCCTTGGGCGACACCTACACCAAGGGAATTCTCAACATCGACCAGCGCACCTCGGTCGAAAAGCACCTGGTCGATTCGCAGGCGGGACGGGCCGACTGGATAAAGCGGATCGAAAGCGAGAACCTCGAGCAGATCGCGGCCGACCCCCGGCTCATGACCATCGTGCGTAGCACCGGCCACCGGTTGTTCGGCGACAACTGCGCCGCCTGCCACGGCATTAATGCCAAGGGGGGTTATGGTTATCCCGATCTGACCGATGACGACTGGATCTGGGGCGGCGACCTTGAGACGATCGCGCAGACCATGCGCGTTGGGGTCAATGTGGAGCATCCGCAGGGGCGCGTCTCGCAGATGCCCTCGTTCGGACGCGACGGGATACTCGATGCCGATCAGGTCAGTCTGGCGGCCAACTATGTCTACGCCTTGTCGCATCCCAAGTTCGTGACGAATGCCAATCGGACGTCGATTGTATCGGGGCGCGAGGTCTTCATGGCCAATTGCGCGATTTGCCATGGCGAGGATGCGCGCGGGAAGCGCGATGTCGGCGCTCCCAATCTGACGGACGCGCGTTGGATCTATGGAGGAGACATCGATCAGATCGTGGAGACCGTCCATGGCGGACGCCAGGGGCATATGCCGACATGGGACGAGCGGCTTACGGACTCGGATATCAAGATATTGGCGCTCTATGTTCATTCGCTGAGCGCGCCTCAGCGATGACGGCCATGCGATCCCGATCCCGGTGGCTGGTCTGGACGCTGGTGGCAGCAGGCCTTTTGCTGTTCGTTCTTGCGAACGCGCATTTTTTCTACGTCGCCTTTCGCTCGCAGCCCGAATGCGTGGGACATTTGAAGGAACGCGCGAACGGGAGCGGGCAGTATCGCGCGGCGAAATCGGCATGCTGAAAGGTAGCGGGACATGAGCGATAAAAGCCCCTCTTATGGCTTGCTGAGCCAGACCTCGGGCATCGAGGAGACGAAGAGCGCGCGGTTTCAGCGCCATCTTCCCGCTTCCATCGGCTTCCAATGGCTCAAGGCCGGATGGCAGGATCTTTTCCATCGGCCGATGCCGAGCCTGGCCTACGGTCTGGGCATTTTCCTTCTGTCTCTCGCTGCTGTCGCGATGCTCGCGCTGTATGGCCGCGACTATATTCTTTTTCCCGCGCTCGCCGGCTTCATGATCATTGCCCCGCTGCTGGCCATCGGACTCTATGAGAAAAGCCGCAACCGAGAAGCGGGACGCGATACGTCGCTGCGCGAAATGCTCCTGGTGAAACCGGCGGCGGGCCCGCAGGTGCTTTTCACCGGGGTCCTGCTCAGCCTGCTGATGCTACTGTGGATGCGATCCGCGGTGCTCATCTATGCGTTGTTCTTCGGCGTGCGCCCCTTTCCCGGCCTGCCTCACATAACCGCCTTCCTGCTGACCGAGCCGGTGGGATGGATTATTCTCGGCGTCGGCACGGCGGTGGGCGGCCTGTTCGCCTCATTCGCTTTTGCGATCAGTGTTTTTGCCATTCCGATGCTCCTCGATCGCAAGGTCGATGCGCTCACGGCGATGGGAACAAGCACGGCGCTCGTCTGGAACAACCTTGCGCCGATGATCGTCTGGGGCGCCATCGTCCTTGCGCTTTTCATACTCTGCGCGGCTACGGGCTTGATCGGCCTCATCGTCATCTTCCCGTGGCTTGGACATGCCACATGGCATGCCTATCGCGCGGTCTCAGACACGCAGGCCTAGACATGGCCAGCCATGCCATGCCTGCCGTCCAGGCGCCGACATCATTGACCGGGCAATCGGTCGATGAACTCATCTTCGCCAGCCAATCGCTGGATGACGGAACGATGAGGACGCAACTGTCGGTCCCGACCGCGCATTGCGGCGGATGCATGGCGAAGATCGAGCGCATCCTTGGTAACCTCGAGGGCGTCGTAGCGGCTCGGGTCAATCTATCGACGCGGCGTGTGACCGTCACATGGCGGCAAGCGCAAACCGCGAGTGCACCGCCTTTGCTGGCAACGCTGAACGAGGCGGGCTTCGAGGCAAATCTTCTCAGCCAACCGGACGAACGCGCCGATCCCGAAAAGCGCCGGCTGATCGTCGCGACAGCGGTCGCCGGCTTCGCGGCGATGAACATCATGCTGCTTTCGGTGTCGGTCTGGTCAGGCGCCGACCCCGCTACGCGGCAGCTGTTCCATCTCATCTCGGCGCTGCTCGCGCTTCCCGCGGTATTCTTTTCGGGGCGCATCTTCTTCTTGTCGGCATGGTCGGCATTGCGCGCGGGACGCACCAATATGGATGTGCCCATCTCGATCGGCATCGTCCTGACACTGGGTCTCAGCATCTACGACACGCTGCATTTCGGACGCCATGCCTATTTCGACGCGGTCGTGACGCTGATCTTTTTCCTGCTTGTCGGACGAACGCTCGACCATGCCATGCGTGACAAGGCCCGTTCGGCCGTGCTCGGGCTGACGCGAATGACGCCTGCGGGCGCGAATGTAATCGGCACGGATGGATCGCGCGCTTTTAGACCGCTCGAGGATGTCTCGGTGGGTGATGTCATCCTCGTCGCGCCAGGCGAGCGTGTTCCGCTGGATGGTCTTGTCCTTGCGGGCGAGGGCGATCTCGACACTGCCGCGGTCACGGGCGAGGCGATGCCGGTGCCGGTACGACCGGGAAGCACGCTCGTTTCGGGCATGCTGAATCTCAATGGTTCGCTCAAGGTGCGTGTGACCAACAGCCGCGCGCGGTCCTTTCTATCCGAAATGGTGCGAATGATGGAAGCGGCCGAGCAGGGCAGAGCACGCTATCGCCGTCTCGCCGACCGTGTTGCGGCCTATTACTCGCCGATCATCCATTCGCTGGCCTTGGCCGTGTTTGCCGGGTGGTTCCTTGACACAGGCGATTGGCATCGGGCGCTGACCATTGCCATTTCGGTGCTCATTGTGACCTGTCCCTGCGCGCTTGGTCTCGCCATACCCATGGTTCAGGTCGCCGCGGCGAAGCGCTTGTTCGAGCACGGCATCGCGCTCAAGGATGGAAGCGCGCTCGAGCGGCTTGCACAGGTCGATACCGTGATTTTCGACAAGACCGGCACGCTCACTCATGGCGATTTGCGAGTGAGCAAGATCGCCATCGATGAACCCTATCGCGCAATCGTGATGGCGCTGGCGTCGCGTTCCAACCATCCCGTCGCACGCGCGATTGCCGCCAACGGCGGCGCCTTGTCCGGCCTCGATCTGGACAGTTTTTCCGAGCTGCCGGGCCGGGGTTTGGAGGGCCAGCGGAACGGCCATCTGTTTCGCCTGGGGCGTGCCGATTGGGCTTTGAATCCAGGCACGGGCGAGAGTGGCGGTTTCCAGACCGTGTTCTCGGTCGATGGTGAGCTTGCCGGCCATTTTGCCTTCTTGGACGTTGAAAAGACGAGTGCGCGGGAAGCGGTGGCCAAGCTTGACGCGCTTGGGCTGCCTATCGAACTGCTTTCGGGCGATCACATTGCTTCTGTGTCGGGGTTCGCGAACGCGATCGGTATCGCCCACTGGCGTGCCGGATTGCTGCCGCAGCATAAGGTGGAGCGGCTTCAGGCGCTGGCGGACAGTCAGCGCCTGACCTTGATGGTGGGTGATGGGCTGAACGATGGACCGGCACTGGCGGCGGCGCACGTTTCGATGGCTCCTTCCAATGCCGCCGACATCGGTCGGGCGGCCGCGGATATTGTTTATCTCGGCCAGGATCTCGATGCGGTTCCGCGCGCTGTGCAGATCGCGCGCGCGGCCCGGCAACGTGTCCGCCAGAACCTGGCGCTTTCCGTCGGTTATAACCTTTTGGTGATTCCTGTGGCCATGGCGGGCTATGTCACCCCACTGCTTGCTGCCGTCGCCATGTCGCTTTCGTCGATTTCGGTCGTTGCGAACTCTCTGCGAATTCCCGCAGCACGCGGATCACGGCTTAGCAGGCGAGCGCCGGCACCGACCCTCGTTCCCCTGGCCGCTACCCGATGAGCGGGATCCTGTGGCTGGTGCCGGTCGCGCTGCTGATGGGCCTTGCTGGGCTGGGCGCCTTTCTTTGGTCGATGCGCACCGGGCAGTATGATGATCTGGATGGAGCGGCCGAGCGAGTCGTGACCGACGCCAAGTCAGACCAGCCTCTTGTCGAACCTGATGATTGGCGCCCCGAAACCGAGGGCGAGGCAAATCGTTTGCGATAAGGATGGTGGTGTGGACACCATTGGGCAAAGGACGAAGTGATGATGCAGGCACCGAGTTGGAATTGGGTGGGCGTCCTTGCCTTCATCTGCGGGGCGGCGGTCATCATTCCCAGCCTTGTCGCGCTTGCACTCAGTCTTGCCGCTGTTGCCCGAAACCTCCTGTGAGGCTGGCATCGGTCTGACGGAGGGATAGTGGTCTACCTTGGAAAAACTGGTCCAATTCTGAAGAGAGCCCATTTGGGCATGAGAATTGGAGAAATGTATGGGACGTCAGAGGTTTACGCCGGAGCAGATCATAGCGAAGCTGCGTGAAGTAGAGGTGATTGTGGGGCGAGGCGGCACAGCGGTGGAGGCTTGCCGCCAGATCGGGATCGCGGAGCAGACGCTATATCGGTGGCGCAAGGAATATGGCGGGCTGAAGGTCGACCAGGCGCGGCGAATGAAGGATCTGGAGCGCCAGAATGCGCGGCTGAAGAAGCTGGTGGCCGACCTCGCGCTCGACAAGGCGATCCTGCAAGAGGCGTCGAAGCTGACTTTTTGAGTCCCTCCCGTCGCCGTGAGGCGATCGAGCAGATCCGTCGCGCGTTGCCGGTATCGGAGCGACGGACCTGCCGTGTTCTGGGCCAGCATCGTTCGACACAGCGCCATCCACCGAAGGATGATGCCGACGAGCGGCGGCTAACAGCCGACATCATCGCGCTGGCCAAGGACTATGGCCGGTATGGCTATCGCCGCATCCATGTCTTGCTGGGCCAGGCGGGCTGGCAGGTCAGCCTGTCAGTGGTTGAGCGTATCTGGCGGCGGGAGGGTCTTAAAGTGCCGAAGCGGCAACCGAAACGGCGGCGGCTCTGGCTCGGCGACGGATCGTGCATCCGGCTGCGCCCGGAGCATCGCGGCATGTGTGGTCCTACGACTTCGTCGAGGATCAGACGCACAACGGTCGCAAGTTCCGAATGCTCAACATTATCGACGAGTTCAGCCGGGAATGCCTGGCGATGGTGCCGCTGCGGCGCTTCCGGTCGAACGACGTGATTGACGTGCTGACCGATCTGTTCATCGAGCATGGGCCGCCCGAGCATATCAGATCCGATAACGGCCCCGAGTTCGTCGCTAATGCGGTGCGCGAGTGACTCGGCAGGCTTGGCGTCATTACCCTCTATATCGAGCCCGGCAGCCCATGGGAGAACGGCTATATCGAAAGCTTCAATGCCCGTCTGCGAGATGAACTGCTCAACGGCGAAATCTTCTACAGCCTTGAGGAGGTGCGGATCGTCACCGGCTGGTGGCGCGATCATTACAACCGAGCACGGCCCCACAGCAGTCTCGGATATCGACCACCGGCCCCGGAGACGATCAAGATGCCAGCCTGGCCGCTCGGCTCCGCTACGCTCCGCCTCCCGCCCAGGCTGGTATCAGAGGCGCAGATCAACTAACTACACAACCGGACCAGTCATTGCGGGCAGTCCATGTCCTGAGCTCGGCCCATCGCGATGTTGCGACATGGCTCTGCCGTTGCCTGGCGCCGAGGGAAAGCGCCCTCCGCCTGACTGATCCCCTAAGCCCGGACGGTTGCCGTGGGGCAACCCCCGCGGTGCCGGACCGGGTTGTCGCTCGCGCGCCTGCCCGCACCACTCCGGCCCTTGTGGGTCGGGTCGCCGCTTGCGCGTCGATGCCCTCGTCTCCCGCCGGTCTTGGCCGGGTCTCGTCGGAGGGACGGTCCCTCGGACGGAAGCAACAGAGATTTGATCATGCAGAACATCGTCATTCTTGCCGGCAATATCGGCATGGATCCGGAGAGCCGCACCACCCAGGGCGGGACCCGCATCACCCACTTCACCCTGGCGACCTCGCGTCCCCGCTATTCGGAAGGCAAGGTCGTTCGCGATGAGAAAGGCTACCGCGTCCAGGACACCGAATGGCATCGGATCACCGCGTTCAATGGCCTCGGCAAGACCGTGCAGGAGCATTGCACCAAGGGCATGAAGCTGCTGGTGCGCGGCCGCATCCATTACAGCGAATGGACCGATGGCGACGGCGTCGAGCGCTACGGCACCGAGATCATCGCCGAGACGATCGACTTCCTCAGCCGGGCGAAATCTAAGTCCGACGAGGCCGGCGACCCTGATCCTGAGCTCGACGACGACGTGCCCTTCTGACCCCCGGATCCCCGCGCGCTTGTGGCGCGCGGGGGCATCCAGCGGCGAGCCGGATTTGCCATAGCTCGCGAGGGATTTTGCAGGCGGGGGCGTCTGCACTATCCGCTTTCCGTCGCATGGGATCGAAGATCGCATGCCACACCGACCTCAACGAGGCCACGCTCAAAAATACGCCGCGCGGTCCGATATGGGTCCTCAAGGCGCGGGGCGGAAGCGAAAGCTGGTGGAACGCCTACACTGGCGAAAATGTCGATGAGATCAGTCTGGCAGACGCTCGGCGCTATGCTCTGATGTCCTACAAAGGATCCGGCAGGCTGCAGGCGGTCGACTATCAGGAAACGGCGCCCGAGGAAGCGCAGGTCGGCGGGCCGCTGTGGCGCGCCAGCTTCGCCGACAAGGAGCATAGTCGCCTCTATCTGGATCCGTTCACCGGAGAGGTGCTCAGTCGCCGTTCGGACCTGTGGGACTTCTATGATTTCTTTTACAAAATCCATATCATGAACCTTGGCGCCTCGCGCAGTTACAACCATCCACTGATCGTTGTCGCTGCATCGGCGACGTTGCTCATCGTGGTCACCGGGATCGTCATTCTGTTTTATCGCCTTGCGAAGGATCTCAAACGACTGCTGACGAAACGTCGCGCATCAAGGCCTGCGACCTGAGGTCATCGCGCTGCGACGGGCTCACTTGCCGATCCACTCCGGTTCGGCTGTGGCCGCGCAATTCTGATCGTCGCTCGGCCCGCCGTGCCCACGGGCAGCGCGAGCAGATGAGCCGCCGTATCTTCGCGGTCGGGTAATGTCGCGGGGTGCGATGGAGCTTGCTGTGTCCTGATCGGCGCGCGGGCGGGCAACGCGCGCCTCGCACGATCACACGCGCAGCAGTCGCCCCACCGCCCGCATGATCGTCGCCCTGCGCGCCGCATGCTCGGTAGCGTCGCGTGCGGCTCCGGTCATGCACCAGAGCTGGGTGAGGGCGGCGACAAGCCGGACGACGTCCATGGGCGTGAAGTCGGCGACGATCCGCCCCTCGGCCTGCGCCGCTGCGATCCCGTCCAGCTTCTCCCCGAGAAGGACCTCGCCGGCCGGGAGCATCAGAACATCCTGGCCACGCTCCAAATGATGCCAGGTCAGCAGCCTCCACAAGCGCGGGCGCTCGACCAGCAAGTCATAGGTGCGCCCCGCATAACCCTCAAGATCATTGGGATCGAAGCGATCGGCCTGCGCCGCGTCCATCACTTCCTGCGTCAGCGCGGCATCGAAGAGCGCCTCCTTGTCCCCGAAATAGGTGTAGAGCATCGGCTTGCTGATACCCGCCGCCTGCGCAATGCGATCGATCCGCGCGCCCGCCAGCCCATGGGACGCGAACTCCTCGGTCGCTGCAGCCAGGAGCGTCTCGCGGCTCTGTGCGGCATTCCGCCTGGTTCGTTCCTTCATCACACCTCCCGGCATTGACGCATTCCACATATGAAGTTACCTACCAGTTGGTAATATATGGAGCAGCATATGTCCAATCACTGGTTTCTCACGGGCGCGTCCAGCGGCATTGGCCGCCATCTGGCCGAACTGATCCTGGCCGCGGGCGACGACCTTACCGCGACGGCTCGCAGGCCCGAAAGCCTCGACGACCTTGCGGCGAAATATCCGAGCCAGCTGCGCGTCGAAGCGCTCGACGTCACGGTCAAGGACGATATTGCTGCGGTCGTGGCCCGGGCGCAGGCGCGTCGACCCGTCGATATTCTGGTCAACAACGCCGGCGGCGGCGTGATCGGCGCCACCGAAGAGATGTCGGACGCCGAGGTCGAAGGCCAGATCGCGCTCAATCTCATGGCGCCCATCCACATCACCCGCGCCTTTGTCCCCGCGATGCGCCTGCGCGGGAGCGGCCGGATCATCCAGATCTCCAGCGCCAGCGGTCAGGGCTCGCTTCCGACGAGCAGTCTCTATCATGCGGCCAAATGGGGCCTGGAGGGCTTCAGCGAATGCCTCCGCCAGGAGCTTGAACCCTTCAACCTGTTCGTGACGCTGATCGAGCCGGGTGGCGCGCGCACCAGCTTCAGCCACAACCTGCAATTCGCCAGCGAGATCGCCGCCTATCGCGATACGCCCGCCGGCGATATCCGCAAGATGTTCGAGACCGCCGGAAACGAGCTCTACACGCTCGACCCGCAAAAGATCGCGCAAGCGATCGTCGATGTCGCAACCAGCGACCATCCGCCGCTGCGCGTGACTCTGGGGGGTGACGCTTTCGGCGTTGTCCAGGCGGCGCTGCAATCGCGGCTCGCCTTTCTGCAGTCCCAGGAAGCGCTCGCGCGCTCGGTCGCTTTCGACAGTTGAGCTTTTCCGTCTTCCAGCTTTCGTCTCCGCGCGGTGCGATGCGCCTCACCGGGGCCCGGCAACCCCTGTCGTCAGCGCCGCTATCCGATACTTAGGTATAGCCATCCGACACGATTGCCGAAGCGCCAAACGGGCAATCGCTTGGTACCATCGCAAGAGAGGAAAACGTTCGCGATCGCCAATCAAGGGTGCGCGGACCTTCGCAGTCTGCGTGCCCTTGATGTGGC
>NZ_DDFB01000108.1:0-16944 GCF_002336885.1 Novosphingobium sp. UBA1939
CGACGGCTATGTCATCGCGCGCCATTTGCAGGAGCATGGCACCACCGTCACCGTGATCGCCGCGCGCGATCCGGGGACGGACGCCGCGCGCAACGCGCGTGGCCTGTTTACCGGCACGGTGCTGGGGCCGGACGCGGCCGTGCATGGCGAGGTATTTGTCGATTGCCTGTTCGGCAGCGGCCTGACGCGCGCGCTGCCCGACGACCTTCTTGCGTTGTTGCAGCGTCTGGCGGCGGCGCATCATTTCAGGATCACGGTCGATCTGCCCAGCGGGGTCGAGAGCGACAGCGGCCGGCCGCTCAACGAGGGGCTGCCGAACTGGGACGTGACCGTGGCGCTGGGCGCATGGAAGCACGCGCATTTCGCGATGCCGGCGGCGGCGGCGATGGGGCATTTGCGGCTGGTCGATATCGGCGTGGCGGCGGTGCCGGGCGCGGCGGCGGTGCTGGACAAGCCCGCGTTTCNNCCCGCCGATTCCCACAAGTACCGGCGCGGCCTGCTGGCCATTGTGGCGGGCGAGATGCCCGGCGCGCCTCTGCTGTCGGCGGAAGCGGCGCTGCGGGCGGGCGCCGGCTATGTGCGCCTGCTGGCCGATTGGCGGCCGGATGGCGTGCCGCCCGAACTGGTCTGCGCGGAAGACGTTGCCACGGGCATCGCCGATGAACGCATCGCGGCGTTGCTGGTCGGGCCGGGGCTGGGCCGGGGGCAGACCGCCCGCGCGCGTTTGGGCGCGGTGGTTTCGCGCGGCTTGCCCACGGTGATCGATGCCGATGCGCTGATGCTGCTGGGGCCGGACCTGCCCTTGCGCGCGGCTTGCGTACTGACGCCGCACGAGGGCGAGATGGCCGCGCTGGAACGGGCCTTTGGTCTGGAGGGCGGCGGCCATCGCCGCGAGCGGGCCGGAGCGCTTGCCCGCGCGAGCGGAGCCGTGGTGCTGCTGAAGGGGCCGGACAGCCTGATCGCCGCTTCCGATGGCCCGGTTACGCTTGCGCCGCGCGCGTCAAGCTGGCTGGCGGTCGCGGGATCGGGTGACGTGCTTGCCGGGATGATCGCGAGCCGGCTGGCCACGCACGGCGATGCCTTGCGCTCCGCGCGGGAAGGGCTGTGGCTTCATGGCGAGGCGGCGCGGCTTGCCGGCCCCGCCTTTACCGCGCTCGATCTGGCCCGCGCGACGCGGCTGGCGGTGCGGGCGGCGATCGCATGACCGGCCCGGCCTTGATCGTCCGCGTCGCCGCGAAAGGCGAAGGCGCCACCGCCGACGGACGCTATGTGGCGCTGGCCGCTCCGGGCGACGTGCTGGAAAGCGATGGCACGCTGACGCGGGGGCCGGAGCATGTCGATCCGGCCTGCCGCCACTTTCCCGCGTGCGGTGGCTGCCAGTTGCAGCACCTCTCCGAAAAGGCGTTGGTGGACTACGTGCAGGATCGCGTCGCCGGTGCGGCGCGGGGGCAGGGGCTTGAGGCCGAATCGATCCTGCCCGCGCACCTCTCCCCGCCGCACACGCGCCGCCGCGCCACGCTGCACGCGCAAGCCATCGGCCGGCGCGTGGTGCTGGGGTTCCGCGAACAGGGATCGCACCGGATCGTGGACATGCGCGAATGCGCGGTGCTGGCACCGCAACTGTTCGCGCTGGTGGCGCCGTTGCGCAAGCTGCTGGAAGGCTGGAACGATCGCAAGCTCGCGGTCGATATCGAACTGGCGCTGGCCGATCAGGGCGTTGCGGTGGGGTTGCAGGGCCTGGTCGCCGAAGGTCTGCGCCAGACCGAAGCGCTGCTGGATTTCGCGCGCGACAATGGCCTTGCCCGCCTCACGCTCGATTCCGGTTATGGCGCGGAGACGGTGTGGGAGCCGGAGCCGGTTACCATCACGCTGGGCGGAACCCCGGTCGCGCTGCCGCCGGGCGGCTTCCTTCAGGCCACGCAGGATGGGGAAGCCGCGCTGGCGTCGGCCGCGTGCGCATGGCTGGCCGATGCGCCGACGGTGGCCGATCTCTTTTCCGGGTTGGGGACCTTCGCCTTCGCCCTTGCCGGGCCGGGCACCAAGGTGTTGGCCGCCGAAGCCGCGCGCGATGCGCACCTGGCCTGCCAGTCCGCCGCGCGGATGAACGGGCGGCCGGTCCATGCCTTGCACCGCGATCTGTTCCGCAACCCGCTGCGCGCCGAGGAACTCGATCGCTTCGGCGCGGTGCTACTCGATCCGCCGCGTGCCGGCGCGCGCGAACAGGTGGCGCAGATCGCCGAAAGCCGCGTGCCGCGCGTGGTCTATGTCAGTTGCAACCCGGCAAGCTGGGCGCGCGATGCGGCCACGCTGATCGCCGGGGGATACAGGCTGGCCGAACTGCGCCCGGTGGGCCAGTTCCGCTGGTCGACTCACGTCGAACTGGCCAGCCTGTTCCTAAAGGGTTGAGCGGTCAGAACACCGCCAGCGCGGCGTGGACGACCAGCGCCATCAGCACGAACGTCGACAGCGCGAACAGCGCAAACCGTACCAGCACGCGGTTGACCGTTGCCTGCACAAGGCTGTGTACTACGCGCAGGCCGGCATAGCTCCAGCCCAGCGTGGCGTTCAGGCCATCGCCGTGGCCGGTGATCGCCAGCACCAGCGCCACCGCGTAGAACACGGTCGGTGCTTCGTGCAGGTGGTTGTAGTTGTGGGCGATCCATTGGATATTGGGGGGCAGCACGGCATCGAGATCCTTGCCGGTGCCGCCAACGAGGTTGGCGCTGTCGATTTTCGCGGCGTTCATCGCGGGGATGCGCTTGGCGTACATCCACAGCCACATCACCATGGTCCACGCCGCCAGCAGCACCACCGGTTTCAGGATGGTCATTCCGATCATTGGCATTCTCCCCCTCTTTTGAATTTGCGTGTCAGATGACGACGGTTGCCAGCACGGCCCGGACCGCAAGGCCGATCAGGCAGAACGTGGAAAGGCTGAACAGCATGAAGCGCACCGGAACCCGGTTGACCGTCGCCTGCCACAGCGAATGCACCACGCGCAGGCCGACATAGCCCCAGGCCAGCCCCACATCGATCCGGTCGGCCCCAGCGATCGCCAGGATCGCCACCACCGCGTAGAACAGCGTCGGCTGTTCCATCAGGTGCGTGTAGTTGTGCGATTTCCAGTTTACCACCGGCGGCAGCACGCCTTCCAGATCCTGCCCGCGTCCGCCCGGCTTGGCATTGGCCATGCCGCCGATCCGCGACAGCGCGGGCAGGCGCGTGGCGGCGGCCCATCCGAGCATGATCAGCGACCACGCCACCAGAACAGCGGCGGGCGCCAGCATTGCCTGTTGCATCGTTATCCTCTCCACCCTTTGCAGGAGGGAAGACTGTGGACAGTGGGATCGATTGTCAAATGCAACCGGTATGCGGCGTCAGTCCGTGGCGTCAGTCCGTGTCTGGCCGGCGCAGCGTGACGATGCGGTAGTAACCCAGCGGTCCGCGCCGGGAGCGCACCGTAAGGCCGCGCGCGTGGGCCACGGCTTCGGCGGATTCCACCAGATCGAGCCGGGGCGTGACATGGAAACGGGCCAGCCAGCCGTTGAGCACGGCGCGTAAGGGGCGGGGGAGGCCCTCCAGATCGCCGAAGTCGACGATATGGAGCTTGCCGCCCGGCGCCAGCACGCGCGCCGCCTGATCGATCGCCGCACGCCAGTCGGGGATCATCGACAGCGCGAAGGAAATCATCACATGATCGAACTGGCCGATGCCGAACAGGGCGGCCGGATCGAAGTCGGTCGCATCGCCCAGCGCCAGCCGCGCATCGGTGCCAAGCCGGGCTTGCGCCGTTTCCAGCATCTGCGTGGATATGTCGAAACCGTGCAGTCGCACCCACGGCCAGCGCGATCCGATCCGGTCCAGATTGCGCCCGGTGCCGCAACCGACTTCCAGCACGCTTTGCCCCGGTGTGCAGCCCATTCGGTCGATCAGCGTATCGCGGCCGAACAGGTAGTATTTGCGCGTCGCGTCATAGATGTGGCGCTGGCGGCGATAGATCGAATCCATCAGCGCGCCGTGCGATTCCGTGGCCGGGCGGGTGAGTATCGTGCTCATGCCAGTTCGTAGAGGTGGACGCCGCCGTAGATCGACGAGCGATCGCGCGTGGTCAGATCAAGCGACAGGGCATCGTGATAGCGCCAGCGCGCCAGCAGCGCGTCATCGACACGGCCCGGCAGCAGGCTGGGTGCCGCGGCGGTGCGGAACAGCACGCGCGCGCCGGGGCGGGCGGTGCGGGTGATTTCTTGCCACAGCGCGTTGAGCTGGCCGTCCGTCATCCAGTCCTGCGCGTCGAGCAGCACGTAGCGATCGAGCGAGGCCGCGTCCTGCTGCGCCAGGTGTTCGGTCATGTTGGCGTGGCGCACCGTCACACGTTCGGCGCGCTGGCGCACGGCGTTCCAGTTCGCTTCCTGCAGGTAGGGTGGCAACGGACATTCCGGCGCCTTGCCGTACCCGCGCGAAAAGGCCTGCCAGGCGAAATAGTTGTCGTTGATGGCGAAGCCGCAGGCCAGCTTTTCCAGCCGCTGGCGCAACACCGCCGCCATCGGCTGGTCGCCGGCCAGCGCATCGAACTGCGCCGGGGGAATACCAAGGCCGAACAGCGAGGCCGGCTGGTCGGTCAGCCAGCGCACGAAACGGCGGTCGAACACCGGGGCCAGCTTTTCCTCGAACACGCGGCGCTGCTCCTCCAGCGTCGGCGCGGCGAGGATTTCCGACAGGTCGATGCGGTACAGCTTCGCAAGAAGGTGCGCCACGCCGATGAAGTTGCCGAGCAGTCCGCGCTTGTAGATGCCTTTGCTGAAGCCGCCGATGCGGCGGCGTCCGGTCAGGTCGCGGCCTTCCCAGTAGCGGCGGCTGACATCGTCGAGGTGCGGGGCCACCCATTCGCGGTAGGCGGCGATGTTGGCGCGACTGTCAGCATCGGCGAAGAAGCGGCGGAACAGCGCGTGGCTGGGCAGGTGTCGGGCCGAGGCGAGCTTGAGCCGGTTGAGTGCGATATGCGCGGTGTTGAGATCGACGGCGGTGATCGCCTGCGGATCGGCAACGAGATAGGACAGCACGTTGCAGCCGCCGCTGGCGATGGCGACCATGCGGCTGTCGGGGCGAATCTGTAAAGCCTCCATGTCCACTTCGGGATCTTCCCAGATCTGGGCATAGACGAGGCCCCGAAACGCGAGGGCAAACGTGTGATCCAGCAGGCGGTTGGCCACTCCCGAACCTTTGCGGACCACCGAACGGGTAATCGGATGAGCGCGCGCTCTCTCCAGCATTGCGAAACCTCGGACATCGCCAATGGATGACGCGCGATTAGGCT
Source organism: Novosphingobium sp. UBA1939 (assembly GCF_002336885.1). NCBI lineage: Bacteria > Pseudomonadati > Pseudomonadota > Alphaproteobacteria > Sphingomonadales > Sphingomonadaceae > Novosphingobium > Novosphingobium sp. UBA1939. The sequence goes on from NZ_DDFB01000108.1 coordinate 5,315, forward strand.
TCGGACGTTGCGGTATTGTGGCAGAAGATCCGGTTCAGCCGGATGAGGCGATCACCTGCAGGAAAGATGCGGGATCGACGTTTCCGCCCGACAGCAGCACGGCGGTGCGCCCGTCGGCCGGCACCTTTTCCGCCAGCACGGCCGCCAGCGCCGCTGCGCCGCCCGGCTCGATCACCAGCCTCAGCTTGGCGAACGCCAGGCGTTGCGCGGCGCGCACCTCGGACTCGCTCACGGTCACGCCCTTCAGCCCGCGCGCCGTCATCACCTCGAAATTCACGGGGAAGGTCACCGGGGTCTGCAAGGCGTCGCAGGCGGTTGGCGGCGGGTTGGCGTCAAGCGGCAGTATATGCGCCGCCGCCAGGCTGCGCGTCACGTCGTCCCAGCCTTCCGGCTCCACCGGTACGATTTCCGCATCGGGGCAGGCGAGGGCGAGGCCGGCAGTCAGCCCGCCGCCACCGCAAGGACAGACGATCCGCGTGGGCGCGCCGCCGGCCCGCGCTTCCATCTGCGCCGCCAGTTCGATGCCCGCCGAACCCTGCCCTTCGATCACCCAGGGATCGCCATAGGCGTGGACCAGCACGGCCCCGGTTTTCGCGCAGAGATCGGCGGCGATGGCATCGCGCGATTCGCGCATCCGTTCGTAGAGCACGATCTGCGCGCCCAGTGCCCGCGTCGCTTCCAGCTTCACCCCCGGCGCGTCGGACGGCATCACGATCGTGGCCGCGACGCCCAGCCTGCGCGCGGCCCAAGCCACGCCCTGCGCGTGGTTGCCGCTCGATACCGCCACCACGCCGCGTGTGCGCTCCTCCGGCGTCAGATCGCTCATCCGGTGCCACGCACCGCGGATTTTGAACGCGCCGACGGGTTGCAGGCTCTCTACCTTGCACCAGATTGTCACACCGTTGACATCCAGCGGCAGCAACGGGGTTTGTGGCAGGATGTCCGCGATCTTCGCGCTCGCTCGCCGCACGCCATCGCGGGTGGGGCGGCGGACGGAAGCGGGGTCTGAGGAAGAAGGAGGACTTGGGTTTGTCATTCCTATCCCCTAAAGGCGCTTGCCATGAATGTCCCGCGCCGTGCCGCGCGGCGGTTGAAAATGTTTGGAGAACCCATGGCTAAAGTACTCGTCATCGGCGCAGGCGGCGTCGGCTCGGTCGCGGTCCACAAGATGGCGATGAACCCGGATATCTTTGGCGAAGTGGTTCTCGCCAGCCGCACCAAGAGCAAGTGCGATGCGATCGCCGCCTCGGTGAAGCAGCGTACCGGGCGCGACGTGGCGACCTACCAGATCGATGCCGACGACGTGGCCGCGACGACCGCGCTGATCCGGGAGGTCAAGCCCGCCCTCGTCGTCAACCTCGCGCTGCCTTATCAGGACCTGGCGATCATGGACGCCTGCCTTGCCGCCGGCGTCAACTATATGGACACCGCCAACTACGAACCGCGCGAGGAAGCGAAGTTCGAATACAAGTGGCAGTGGGCCTATCAGGAAAAGTTCAAGGCCGCGGGCCTGATGGCGCTGCTGGGCTCGGGCTTCGATCCGGGCGTGACCAGCGCGTTCGCGATGTGGCTCAAGAAGCACAAGCTCAAGACCATCCGCACGCTCGACATTCTCGATTGCAACGGCGGCGATCATGGCCAGCACTTCGCCACCAACTTCAACCCGGAAATCAACATCCGCGAAGTGACCGCGCCGGCGCGCCACTGGGAGAACGGCGACTGGGTGGAAACCCCGGCGATGGCGGTGAAGCAGACCTTCGATTTCGAGGCGGTCGGCCCGAAGAACATGTACCTGATGTACCACGAGGAGCTGGAAAGCCTGGCGAAGTTCATTCCGGAAATGGAGCGCGCGCGCTTCTGGATGACCTTCGGCGACGCCTATATCACGCACCTCACCGTGCTGCAGAACGTGGGCATGACGCGGATCGACCCGGTGATCTACGAAGGCAAGGAGATCATCCCGCTCCAGTTCCTGAAGGCCGTGCTGCCCGAACCGTCGAGCCTTGGTTCCACCACCAAGGGCAAGACCAACATCGGCGACATCGCCACGGGCGAGGCGCTGGACGGTTCGGGCGAGAAGACCTTCTACATCTACAACATCTGCGATCACGAGGACGCCTATGCCGAAACCGGCAACCAGGCGGTCAGCTACACCACCGGCGTGCCGGCGATGATCGGCGCCGCGCTGATGGTGCAGGGCGCGTGGAAGGGCGAGGGCGTGTTCAACATGGAACAGTTCGATCCCGATCCCTACATGGACATGCTGAACAAGCACGGCCTGCCCTGGCAGGTGAAGGAACTGGAAGGACCGCTGGCATTCTGATGCGCCGCCTGCTGATCAGTCTTGTCGCCTGCCAGGCGCTATCGGCCTGCGCGCCGGCCAAGGCGCCGACGGTGCCTTCCGCACCCGTGGCGCAATCTGGCCCGTCGTGCGCGGCGAGCGGCGGGTTCCTGGAGCGGCGCGGGCGCATGGGGGCGGAACTGTGCGTCCATCGCTATGCCGATGCGGGCAAGGCTTGCAACGACAAGGCCGATTGCCAGGGGCGTTGCATTGCCGATCGCGAGGGCGGATTGCCCGCCGCCGGTGAACCTGCATCGGGGAAGTGCCAGGCCGACGACCGGCTGTTCGGCTGCTTCGCCGAAGTGCGGGACGGCAAGGCGCAGCCCGGCCTCTGCATCGACTGAAGGACTGCCCATGGAAACCAGAGCCGGTGATCCGGGCGCGTTCGCCCATTTTGACCTGTCGCGCGTGGATAGCCCCGCGTTCGTCGTGGACGCGGCCCGGCTGCGCGCCAATCTGGCGGTGCTGGCCGACGTGCGCGACCGGGCGGGGATCAAGGTTCTGGCGGCGCTCAAGGCGTTCTCGATGTGGCGCGTCGCGCCCATCGTCGGCCAGTACCTCGATGGCGTCTGCACTTCCGGCCTGTGGGAAGCCAAGCTCGCCGACGAGCACTACAGCGGCGAGATCGCGACCTATTGCGCGGCCTACAAGGCGGAGGACCTGCCCGAGATCCTGCGCCTGTCCGACCATGTGATCTTCAATTCGCCCGGCCAGCATGCGCGCTTCTCCGGCGAGCTTGCCGCCGCGCGCAGCGCTGGCGAGCGCTTCGACGTGGCCTTGCGCATCAACCCGCTCCACGCCGAAGGCGAAGTGCCGCGCTACGATCCATGCGCGCCGCATTCGCGCCTGGGCTTCCCGGTCGACCAACTGACCGACGCGCACATGGAAGGCGTGACCGGGCTGCATTTCCATTCGCTGTGCGAGCAGGACTTCGAACCGCTCCAGCGGACCTGGGAAGCACTCAAGCCGCGCATCGAGCGGTTCTTCCCGCGCCTTGAATGGCTGAACTTCGGTGGCGGCCACCACATCACCCGCGCCGATTACCAGCGCGACGATCTGGTGGCGTTCCTGCAGCAGGTGAAGGCCGAAACCGGGTGTGAAATCTATCTCGAACCGGGCGAGGCGGTGGCACTGGATGCCGGAATCCTCGTGGGCACCGTGCTTGATACCCACTGGAACGGGATGCCGATCGCCATCACCGATATTTCCGCGACCTGCCACATGCCCGACGTGCTGGAAGCGCCCTACCGCCCCGCCATGCTGGGCGAGCGGCCAACGGACGAATACGAAGGCGGGGAAGGAGAGGCCGTGCGTCTGGGCGGTCCTTCGTGCCTTGCCGGCGACGTGATCGGCGATTTCCGCCTGCCGGTGCGGGCCGAACCCGGCGCGCGCTTCGCGTTTCTCGATCAGGCGCATTACTCGATGGTCAAGACCACGACGTTCAACGGCGTGCCGCTGCCATCGATCTGGTTGTGGGACAGCGAAACCGACGCGCTCGAATGCGTGCGGCACTTCGCCTACGAGGATTTCCGCGACAGGCTTTCCTGATCGGGAGGGCTGGCCTGATCGGGCACCCTGGGGCATGTTCCTTTCCGAAAACGAAAACGGAGAGGGTTGAATGCCGGACAAGCTGCTCGATGCGATCACCAGCGATCCCGTGACGATGGGCTGGATGCAGGGTTCGCCCCCTGCGCCGGACAAGCGCCTGTTGGCCGCGCGCGCCGATCACATGCGCTTTCCCACCACGCGTTGGGCGTTTTCCCATATGCGTGAATTCACGCCGACCGCGCGCGTTGCCGGCGCGGGCGGAACGCCGCTGCCCCGCGCCGTCGATGATGATCTGGACGGGGTGCGCTTCGCGCCGCTGGGGCGCGAGGGAACGATCACGATCGGAGAGGCGCTGCTGGAGGCCTTCACCGATGGCATCCTCGTGCTCCATCGCGGCCGGGTGGTGTTCGAACGCTGGTTCGGCGTGACCGGACCGGAAACGCGCCACATCGTCTTTTCCATGACAAAGAGCTTCGTCGGTTCGCTGGCCGAGATGCTGATCGAGGAGGGCCGACTTGATCCCGCCGCTCCCGCGCTGGACTATGTGCCGGAGCTGGCCGGCAGCGGCTTTGCCGATGCCACGGTGCGGCAGATCCTGGACATGACGACCGCGATCGATTTTTCCGAGGATTATGCCGATCCTTCCTCGGGCATCGGCGCGCTCAGTGCTGCGCTGGCGCTCACGCCCCGCCCCGCGGGCTACGCCGGCCCCTCGTGTCTGCCCGATTTCCTGCCCACCATCCGCAAGGCGGGGCAGCACGGCGAGGCGTTCGTCTATCGCACCGCCAACACCGATGTCCTCGCCTGGATCATCGCCCGGATCGAGGGCCGGCGCCTGCATGAAACGCTGTCGGAACGCCTGTGGCGGCCGCTGGGCTTGCCGGGCGACGCGGACATGCTGCTGGACCCGGTGGGGACGCCGTTCGCCGGGGGAGGGCTCAACCTGCGGCTGGAAGACCTGGCACGGTTCGGGGAGGCAATCCGCACCGGCGGGGCGGGCGTGATCCCGCCAGCCGTGATCGCGCGCATCCGCGCAGGGGGCGATCCGGCGAAGTTCGACCTCGCCGGGCGTTACCCCGAATTGCCGGGTTGGAGCTATCGCAGCCAGTGGTGGATCAGCCACGACGAACACGGCTGTTTCTCGGCGCGGGGCATCCATGGGCAGACGTTGTGGATCGACCCGGAGGCGGAGATAGTGATCGCACGATTCGCCTCGCACCCCGTGGCCGCGAACAGCGCCAACGCCGCCGTTTCGCTGCCCGCCTGGCGCGCGCTTGCGCAGGCGCTGAAACCCTGAAAACACTGGATTCCGGCAGCTTGTGTTTCAGTTCAGTGACAAGGATTTGAAGCGCGAAGATTTTCACTTGAAGTTCACAACGGTAGCCTTATGTACCCCCTCTCGCTGCCCCATGGGGACTTCCAAACCGCAAGGCAGCTTTGTTCAACTGTTCCGTTTGGGGGTCCCTTGAGTTGCACATCTATCCTGACGCACTGGCTGTAGTTGGCGCCTCGGCGCCTGACCAACCCGCCATTCTGAATCGCCCGCACGCCGCTGCGCGCGCTGCCCGCTTCTTTGTCGAGAAGTTTCCGGGCAAGTCGCTCTATGCGGTGAAGGCGAATCCTTCGCCCGAGCTTCTGCGCGTGCTGTGGGATACCGGCGTGACGCACTATGACGTTGCCTCGATCACCGAGGCCCGGCTGGTGCGCACGACGCTGCCCGAAGCCACGCTGTGCTTCATGCATCCGGTCAAGGCGCCCGGCGCGATCCGCGAGGCCTATCGCGATCATGGCGTGCGCGTGTTCAGCCTCGATTCGCTCGAGGAACTGGAGAAGATCAAGGCGGCCACCGCTGACGACGCCGGCAACGCGGCCGAAGACCTCACGCTGTGCGTGCGGCTGCGCGTGTCGTCGGAATATTCGGAACTGAGCCTCGCTTCGAAGTTCGGTTGTGATCTGGCCGATGCGGCGGAATTGCTCCAGGCCACGCGCCAGGCGGCGGATTCGCTGGGCGTGTGCTTCCACGTGGGCAGCCAGGCGATGAGCCCCCATGCCTATGTGCAGGCTTTGGAAAAGGCGCGCGCGGCGATCGTCGATGCCTCGGTCCTCGTCGATATCATCGACGTGGGCGGCGGTTTCCCATCGATCTATCCGGGCATGGAGCCGCCGCCGCTGGAGGACTACTTCGGCGTGATCGACCGCACGTATGAATCGCTGCCGGTGTCCTATTCGGCCGAACTGTGGTGCGAGCCGGGCCGGGCGCTCTGCGCGGAATACAACTCGATGATCGTGCGCGTCGAAAAGCGCCGTGGAGACGAGCTGTACATCAACGATGGCGCCTATGGCGCGCTGTTCGATGCCGCGCATGTCGGCTGGCGCTTCCCGGTGAAGCTGCTGCGCGAAGAGGCTTCGGACGAATTCGTGCCGTTCAGCTTCTATGGCCCGACCTGCGACGACATGGACCACATGGACGGTCCGTTCGAACTGCCGGCGGACATCAAGGCGGGCGACTACATCGAGATCGGTATGCTCGGGGCCTATGGTGCGGCGATGAAGACCGCGTTCAACGGCTTCGGCGCGACCGAGGTGTTCGAGGTGTCGGACGAACCGATGGCCAGCCAGTATCGCGGCGATCGGCGCGATCCGCGCGTTTCGGATAACGTCGTCTCGCTGCGCTGATACCGTTCCGCCGCTGCGGACCGGAAAGAAAAGGCCCCGCCGATGGCGGGGCCTTTTTCGTTTGCCGCCCGTGACAGGCCGGATGCGGGGAGCGGCCCCTGCAGTTTGGCAAGGCCGCCCGGGAAGGATGCCCTGCGTGGTGCAGGGCATCCTCCTCCCCGGACATGGTCAGAACTTCACGCGCGCGCCGGCATAGAACGACGTGCCGATGTCCTCGGTCGGATAGAGGATTGATCCGAGGTCAGGCTTCTGGTTGAACAGGTTGCTGATCCCGCCATAGAACTGGAAGTTCTTCTGCACATCGACGCTGGCGTAGATGTTATGAACGGCGCGCGGCTTGAAATACTTGTATTCCGGCGCGACGTAGTTGGGGTTGTTTGCCTGCTGCACCAGCGTGTAGCGCAGCGTCTTGTCCCACCAAGACATGTTGTAGTTGAACGCGAAGCGGCCCGTGGAATAGGTCGCGCTCGCATAGAGCTGGTACTTGGGCGAGTAATAGTAAGCCTGTCCACGCTCGTCGGTCGGCTCGGCGCCCGGCGTGCCGATGGTGCTCAGCTTGTTGAGATAGCTGCCGATCAGCTTCAGCTCGAACGCGCCGATCTTCTTCACCGCGAAGCGGTAATTCAGGTTCACGTCGAGGCCGGAAGTGCGGAAATTCGCGACGTTCTGGGGCTGCAGCGTGAAGTCGTCGATCAGGCCGGTGCCGCTGGCGCGATGGATCGCGGAGCAGAACTGGTTGTTGATCGTCGGCTGGTCGACGCACAGTTCGGCAAGCTGCTGCGCTTCGACCGTGTTGATCGCTTGCTTCAGCTTGATGTCGTACCAGTCGAACGACACCTGCAGGCCCGGCACGAAGCGCGGAGTCAGCACGACACCGGCCGTCCACGTCCGCGCGACTTCAGCACGCAGGCCCGAGTTGCCACCCTGCGTTCCCGCGATGTTGGTCGATCGCGTATCATCGAACGCGGCGATCTGCGCCGGCGTCAGCCCGGCTTGCGACAGGATAGCCTGGCAGTTGGCCGCGCGGCTTGACGTGCCCGCCGAACGGTTGGCGACGATGCAGGGATCATCGAAGAACGCGAAAGTCTGCGATGATGCGCCGTAGAGTTCCGAGATGTTCGGCGCGCGAACGGCTTGCGAGATGGTACCGCGGAAGCGGATGTCGCGCACCGGTGCCCAGTTGCCGTCGAACTTCCAGGTGGTGGTGTGCCCGATCGACGAATAGTCCGACAGGCGCACCGCCGCGCTGAAATCGAGCGTCTGGAAGAAGGGCCGGTCCTTGAACACCGGAACATCGATTTCCGCGAAGCCTTCCTTCACGTCGAACGATCCGCGGCTGGGGTTCAGCACGTTCGAGAACGTCAGGCCCTGCACTTCCAGCGGATCGGGGTCGAAGCGCGAGCTTTCCTTGCGGTATTCGCCGCCCAGCACGAAGCCGACCGGGCCGCCCGGAAGCGAGAAGAAGCTGCGCGTATCGCCACTGACGAAGCCGTTCACCACATGCTGCGTGATGCGCGAATGCTCGGTGGTATTGGCGTGGATGAAATCCAGCGCGGCCTGCGAGGACTTGCCTTCGCCGAACAGGTTGAACGGTACGCATGCGCCGGGCTTGAACGTGATGGCCGGCGCCGCCGTAGGATCGAGATTGACCCGGCAGGTGATCTTGCCGGTGCCGTCGTCCACGGCATCGATCGCGGCCATGAACCGGTCGGTGTACCGATCGTTGACGTAATGGTTGGTAACGTTGGTCTGCCCGAAGACATAGCTGACTTCGTAGTGCAGGCTTTCGTTCAGATCGCCCCGCGCGCCGACCACGGTCCGCCAGGTTTCGCGCTTGATGCTTTCGCCGCGCTGGCCAAGGTCGAAATTGTCGCGCGTGACGAGCACGCCGCCGTTTGCCGGATCGATCGCCGACTTGATCGCGGCCGGGATGTAGGGGTTGTCCTCCGGCACGAACAGGTAATAGTCGAACGTAGGCTGGGCCAGCGAATAGGCCTTGACGTTGGCGTACTTGACCTCGCCGAACAGTTGCAGCTTGTCGGACACGTCGAAGTGGCCGAGCAGGTTGACGACGTGGCGGTTGGTGGAAGGGCGCAGGTCGTTGCGATAGTCGGAAACCAGCGTGTCGTCGCTGCCGACCGAATAGCCGCCGGGAATTGCGGTTCCGAGATTGTAGGGCCGTCCATCGCCGTTGAAGTCGGGAACGCCATCGAAATCGACATCCACCGCCCCGCCGCGGGCGGTCCACTGATAGCGGACATCCTTCATTGGTATGCGGGAGTAGGAGCCAGGCTGGCCCGCCACGTAGTTGGGATTGCGCACGAAGCTCACGGCATCCGTGCCGCTCAGTTCGGGCCGCTGTCGGGAATTCAGCCGATCCTCTCCGCCATATTCGTAGGCGATCGAGATATTGCCACGTCCGCCCGCGAAATTGTGGCCAGCCGTGATGCCGATCAGCCTGTTTCCGGCATCGCCGTATTTGCTGATGCCGGCCTGCGCGCGCGCGGTGATGCCCTCGAAGTTCTTCTTGAGCACGAAGTTGACCACGCCGGTGACGCCATCGGCGCCATAGACGGCGGAAGCGCCGCCGGTGAGCACGTCGATCCGATCGATCAGGTCTTCGGGAATGGTGTTAATGTCTACCGCCTGCGAACCTTCGAGGCCCGAGACATGGCGGCGGCCGTCAACCAGCACCAGCGTGCGATCGACACCCAGATTGCGCAAGTTGAGCAGGTTGAGACCGGTCGTGCCGATGCCGGCGCGATCGCCCGAGTTGTCGCGCGACGTCGACGAGCCAACCAGCGCGGGCAGGCCGGTGAGGAAGTCGGTGAGGTTGGTGGTGCCGGACTGCTGCAGGAGTTGCGAGCCGAGCGATACGGTAGGGCTGGCGGTCGCGTAGTCCGTCGTGCGGCGCAGGCGCGATCCGGTCACCACGATTTCCGGCTGGGCCGCTTCGGTTGCACCGTTTTCGGCCGCCGTCTGTGGCGCCTCCTGCGCAAACGCGGCAGCGGGAGCCAGCAAGGCGGCAGCAATGGCGGACCGGGCCAGTCCACTGGCCAGGGCGTTGAGATGGGTTTTCATGGTTGCCTCTGAAACTTTGGATATATGATTTTGCTGGGAAAGACGGCAATTTTGCAACGCAAAAGACCGTTGCGCGTGAAGCTCGTGGCAACCTGTTGCAAACGCGAGACACAATTTGATGTTAACCAGACACGATTTGGCACAAAAATGCCGTCGCCGTTGAACGCCCCTTGTCCTTTCGGCTGAAGCCGATCGTCAGGCCGCGGCTTCGAACCCGTGGCCGCCGCCGCGCGCGATGACGATCTGGTTGCGACCGCTTTCCTTGGCGACATAGAGCGCTTCGTCGGCTGCCTTCAGCGCCGCGCTCTTGTCGGCGTAGGAGAACAGGTCCGCCAAGCCGGCCGAGAAGGTCACGCTGCCGAAGGGCAGGTCGGTAACGCGGTTGACGAGCCGGCGCTGCGCGATTTCCTCGCGCGTCGCGTCGAGTTTCCTGAAGGCCTTTTCCACCGTGATGCCGCGGAACAGCACCGCGAATTCCTCGCCGCCGTGCCGCGCGACATAGCAGCGCGCATCCGAAATCTTGTCGAGCGATTCCGCGACGAACTTCAGCACCCGATCTCCGGCCGGGTGGCCGTGTACGTCGTTTATCCGCTTGAAGTGGTCGATGTCGCAGAAGGCGATGGCCAGCGCCTCGCCGGATGCCAGCGCTTCGCGATATTCGCGCTCCAGGAGATGTTCGAACGCGCGGCGATTGGGCAGGCCGGTCAAGTGATCGTGATTGGCCACCTGGCGTGTTTCGTCCAGCGTCCGCTGCAGTTCGCGCGTGCGCTGTTCGCTTTCGCTCAGCTGCTTCTCGATCTGGTGCGTGCGGTCGATCATCGCTTCGGTCAGCTTCGCCAGGCGCGAGATGACGGCGTTGGTTTCGCTCGCTTCCTCGAGTTCGTCAAAGTGCTCGCGCAGGGCACTGTTGTATTCGCTGGTCGCCGAACGCGCGCCCGCCGTTGTCTCACCCAGCTCGTCGAGGCTCCGCTCGAGACGGTTCATCAGGGAGGTGAGCACTTCGGTGCTCTTGTCGTTGTCGTGCTCGCGCGCGACTTCTTCCAGCCAGCGCAGGTTCACCAGCTGACCAGCTTCGGTGCGTTCGAGGATCAATTGCGCCAGGCGGGGGCTCGCGCCCGTGACGCAGTCATAGGCGACGCCCAGCGTGAACGGCAGGACATCGAGATCATGATCGATCAGGAAATCGGTGATCTTGCCCAGCATTCGCCGCTTGGCGGGCAGCCAGACTTCCTGCGGGGTCGGATCGCGATAGAAGTGCGCCGCACCTTCTTCCGGGTGCGATCCGGTCGAGGAAGCATCAGCATGCTCTTCATGGGCAAGGCCAAGCCAGGCCAACCATCGCGCCTTACGGGGGAAGCTGGGGTCATGATCGGTCATGCCCCACAGGACGGCGGGATCGCGCTATAGTTAATCCCTCCGATGCGGATTTCCCTGATTCCGCCACCGCATCGGAAGAATGCGGTTCCTGAAGGTTAGCGCACCCGCGGACCGCCGAATGGCATGGGCGGCGGCGGACGGCGATGCCCACGCGGAAGCTGCGCCTGATAGGCGCGTCCGCAATGCTCGACGCAATAGGGGAAGCCGGGGTTCACTTTCTCGCCACAGAAATGGAAATCGGGCTCGCCCGGATGGCCCATTGGCCAGCGGCAGATGCGATCGTTCAGATCGAGCAGGCTGGTCTTTTCCGCCACTTCGGGGCTGGGACGGGCGGGAACGAGCCGGCGGGGCGGGGCCGGCGGAATGGGGGCCTGCTGATCGCCAGGGCCCTGGCGCAGGAAGCCTCCGGGGCCGACCGACACGATCCGTGGTTGGGGAGCGGCGGGAGCTGCAGGCGCGTCTGGCGTGGCACCGGCGGGCGCGGCTGGCGCAGGACGCGGAGCCGGAGCGGCTGCGGCGACGGGAGCGCTGGGCGGAGCGACGGCAGCGGGGCGCGGCGCCGGCGCGGCGGCACGTGGTTCGGCCGATGCCGGGCGGACGACCTTGG
>NZ_DDFB01000011.1:0-37403 GCF_002336885.1 Novosphingobium sp. UBA1939
TGGCCTTCTCGATCACCATTTCGGCCACCTGGACGTGGCGGCTGGCGGGTTCGTCGAAGGTCGAGGAAATGACCTCGCCGTTCACCGAACGCTGCATGTCGGTCACTTCCTCGGGCCGTTCGTCGACGAGCAGCACGATCAGGAAGACTTCCGGATGGTTGTCGGTGATGGCCTTGGCCATGTTCTGCAGCAGCACGGTCTTGCCGGTGCGCGGCGGCGCCACGATCAGCGCGCGCTGGCCCTTGCCCTGCGGGCTGACGAGATCGATCACGCGGGCCGACTTGTCCTTGACCGTGGGGTCGAGCGTATCGAGCTTCAGGCGCTCGTTGGGATAGAGCGGCGTCAGGTTGTCGAAGTTCACGCGGTGGCGGACCGCTTCGGGATCGTCGAAGTTGACCTTGATCAGCCGGGTGATCGCGAAATAGCGCTCGCCGTCCTTGGGCGCGCGGACTTCGCCTTCCACGGTATCGCCGGTGCGCAGGCCCCATTTGCGGACCTGGTTGGGCGAAACGTAGATATCGTCGGGGCCGGCCAGGTAGTTCGCTTCGGGCGAACGGAGAAAGCCGAAGCCATCGGGCAGGACCTCGATCGTGCCAATGCCGAGGATTTCCTCACCATCTTCCGCCATCTCCTTGAGGATGGCGAACATCAGGTCCTGGCGGCGCATGGTCGATGCGCCTTCGACGCCAAGCTCTTCGGCCATTTCGACCAGCTCGGCAGGGGTTTTCTTCTTGAGTTCCTTGAGATGCATATTCTTGGGTTCCGGATGGAATACTGGGAATGGCCGGCGGACCTTGGGGCTTGGAGAAAGCGGGTCCGGTCGCTGCCATGGTGGCGCGACCTCCGATGCCGGACGCACAGCGCGATATGCCTTGCCTCGCGGCAAGTCAATCAGGACCGTAATGCGTCAAGGCTCAGAACGGCTTGAGAATCACCAGGATGACGATCAGCGCGGCGGTCACGCCTGGCACTTCGTTGATCATCCGCAGGCGCCTGCCCGAAAGCCGGCGTTCGCCCGCCGCCAGCGCGCGGGCATAGCCCGCCAGCCAGAAATGGTAAGCCGTCAGCGCCAGCACAAGGGCCAGCTTGGCATGGAACCAGCCCTGCTGGAACGCGCCGGTCGTCATCGCCAGCGCCAGACCAAGCACCCACACGACGACAAGCGACGGCCACAGGATGATTTTCAGCAGCTTGCCCTCGCGATCGATCCACATCGCGTTCTCGTGCGATCCGGGGGCCGCTTCCTGATGATAGACGAAGTAGCGCGGCAGCATGAACAGCCCGGCCATCCAGAATATCACGAAGATGATGTGGCCGGCCTTGAGCCAGAGATAGATCATCGCGAACACCTGCACCATGCGATCCAGGATAGCGCGTCAGCACGCATCCCGGAACGGGAGAATTGACCGGGAAAGCCTTTTGCCGCCGCTTGTCGGTAATGCAAGCCTCGAAAACCGCACCGTTATCCGGCCGGGATCGGCATCCCGCGCTCAGGCGCGGTGCGGACCGAACAGGATCACCGCGGCACCGGCAAGGCACAGCGCGGCGCCGCCCAGGTCCCAGCGATCCGGCCGCACGCCTTCGATGATCCACAGCCACAGCAAGGCGGACGTGATGTAGATCCCGCCATAGGCCGCATAGGCGCGCCCAGCGGCATCGCTGTTCACCAGCGTCAGCAACCACGCGAACAGGACCAGCGACGCGCAGCCGGGCACCAGCCACCACGCCGGCTTGCCCAGCCTGAGCCACGCCCAGAACGCGAAGCATCCCGCGATTTCGGCCAACGCCGCGCCCACAAAGACAAGCGGTGCCGGCATTGCCCGATGCTCCTTACCGCGCCATCACCGTGACTGCCCCCGCCGCCAGCCGCGTACCACGGTCAGCAGGTGCTCGACATGTTCGATCGGCGTGAACTGGCCGATACCGTGGCCCAAGTTGAACACGTGCGGCCGGTCGGCGAACGCTTCGAGAATGCGGAACGTCTGCCGTTCCAGCTCGACCCCGCCCGCCAGCAGCAGCAGCGGATCGAGATTGCCCTGCACCGGCAGGTTTGCTGGCAGGTTCTTCGCCGCCCACAGCGGATCGATCGTTTCGTCGATGCCGATGGCGTCCACTTTCGTGCCCTGCGCATAGGCCACGAGCTTTTCGCCTGCGCCCTTGGGAAAGCCGATCAGCGGCACGTGCCGGTAGCGTTTGCGGATCGCGGCGGCGATGCGGGCATTGGGTTCGATCACCCAGCGTTCGAACTGCGCCGGGGAAAGGCTGCCAGCCCAGCTGTCGAACAGCTGGAGCCCTTCTGCGCCCGCTTCGACCTGTCCGGCGAGATATTCCACGGTCACGTCCACAATCGCGTCTATGATCGCCTGGAAGGCCACAGGATCGCGATAGGCGTAGGCGCGCGTGTCGTGCTGGTCGCGGCTGCCCTCGCCCGCCACCATGTACGTGGCGATCGTCCAGGGCGATCCGGCAAAGCCCAGCAGGGTCTTGTCGCCCGACAGCTGGCTGCGCACCCGGCGCACGGTATCGTAGATCGGGGTGAGGCGTTCGGGCACGGCCCGCAGCGCGGAAAGCTGGGCATCGATCAGGCGCGGCGACAGGCGTGGCCCCTCACCCGCCAGAAACTCCAGGTTCTGCCCCATGGCGTAGGGCACGATCAGGATGTCCGAGAACAGGATCGCGCCATCGAAACCGAAGCGCCGGATGGGCTGGAGCGTGATTTCCGCCGCGGCCTCGGCATCGTACACCAGCTCGAGGAATCCCCCCTTGGCAGCCCGCAAGGCCCGGTATTCGGGCAGATAGCGGCCCGCCTGGCGCATCAGCCAGACCGGGCGGGAATCAAGATTTTCGCCGGAGAGCGAGCGGAGCAGCGGGCCGGGCATCGGTTCGGTCCAATCCTAAAAAATAGATTCTTTTAAAAAGGATGATGGAATCTGTTGTGCTGTGGATAGCGGGGATGAGCGCGCTCTGCCCGATTTGTGCCGGGGCCTCCACAAAAAAGCGTGGCCCGACTCTGCGCGCTCGGTGGTCAAGGCGAAGTTATCCCCGCAGTCCCCAGCCTGTGGGGAAGGCTTTCCACCTGTCGGCAAACCGCTTGTGGATCGGCCGGTTGCGGGGGTGAAATGGCAGGCCGAACTTGTCGTCGCATTCCTCCCGTGGTTTATCCTAGCGCTGTCCACAGCCTCATCCCGGGGCGCTGGAAAAGACGGGGAAACGGGCCACGATGACGCGGCTGCATCTGCACCTCCTGTCGGATTCCACCGGCGAAACGCTCGAGATGATCGCCAAGGCGGCGCTCGCGCAGTTCGACGATGCCGATATCGTCCGCCACTTCTGGCCGATGGTCCGCTCGCAGCAGCATCTCGACCGCATCATGGGGGAAATCGCCGCCAATCCGGGGCTTGTCCTGTTCACGCTGGTCAATGCCGAAACGCGCGAGCGGCTGGAGCAGCGCTGCGCCGCGCTCGGCCTGCCCAGCGTGGCTGCGCTCGATGCAGTGACCGACGCGCTGGAGGAGCAGCTTGGCCAGGAAGCGAAGGCACGGCCGGGCCGTCAGCACATGATGGACGAAGCCTATTTCGCCCGGGTCGATGCCATTCAGTTCACGATCGCGCATGATGACGGGGTGGGCTGGGAAAACTGGGAACAGGCGGACATCCTTCTGGCCGGCGTTTCGCGCTCCTCCAAGACGCCGACGTCAATTTACCTCGCCAATCGGGGATACAAGGTGGCGAACATTCCGATTGTCGTGGAAAGCCCGCCCCCTTCTTCGCTGTTCAATCTGCGCCGGCCGCTGGTGGTGGGGCTGACGACATCGCCCGAACGGCTGATTCAGGTCCGGCGCAACCGGCTCCTCTCGCTCAACCAGTCGCCTGAAACGGCCTATGTGAACAGCGATCAGGTCGCGCGCGAAGTCCAGTACGCCCGGCGGATGTTCGCGGACAACGGCTGGCCGGTGATTGACGTTTCGCGCCGCTCGATCGAGGAGACGGCGGCGGCGGTGATCAACCTCTACAACGAACGCCAGGCCGCCGGCGGTTCGGAAACGCCCGGATCCAAGCCGATCTGACCGGGAATTGCACGCGGATCCCCGCCGATCCGCACGGGAGAAGCCTGCCATGATAGTCCTCGCCTCGCAAAGCGCCTCGCGCAAGGCCATGCTCGATGCCGCCGGTATCGCTTACGAAGCGCAGTCGTCCGATGTCGACGAAGGCGCGATCAAGCGCGAGCTGATCGGAGTGCCGGGCGGCGATGTCGCGACGATCCTGGCCGAAGCCAAGGCCCTGCCCGTTTCCGTCGGCGTACCCGGCAAGCTCGTGCTCGGCGGCGATTCGCTGGTCGAAGTGGGTGGTCGGCAGTTCGACAAGCCGGTGAGCCGCGAGCAGGCGGCCGAACACCTGCGGTTCTTTTCCGGCCAGCGGATGAACCTGCACAGCGCTGCCGTGCTGGTGCGCGACGGGATAACGGTGTGGCGTCACTGCGAGACCGCCCGGCTTGATGTTCGACAGCTTTCGGACAGCTTTATCGACAGCTATCTCAACAGGGAATGGCCCGCCGTTTCGGGCTGTGTCGGCGTGTTCCGGATCGAGGCGCTGGGCGTGCAGCTGTTCGAACGGATCGAAGGAAGCCACTTCACCGTGTTGGGAATGCCGCTATTGGCCGTTCTGGCTGCGCTGCGCGCGCAGGGAGAGCTGGAAGCCTGAGAAAGGGCCGTAACGTGGCGATCAGACCCTATGCAGAGGTAATTGGCGATCCCATAACGCAATCGAAGTCGCCCGTTATTCACAATTTCTGGCTGAAGCAGCTGAAAATCGACGCTGTGTATAACGCCTGTCACGTAACGGAGGGCGATTTGGCGGCCTATTTGGCCGATCGCCGTAACGACGAGGCCTGGCGCGGCTGTAACGTTACGATGCCGCACAAGCAAACGGTGATTCCGTTACTCGATCGGCTCGATTCCGGGGCCGAAAGGATCGGCGCGGTCAACACGATCGTGCGTGAACGTAACGGGATTCTGGTTGGCCGTAACACCGATGCACCCGGATTCCTCGAACCGTTACGCCCGTTACTCGACAAAACGCACCTTTTCCGGATGGCGCGCGTGCTGGGCACCGGCGGAGCGGCGCGGGCGATCGTTACGGCATTGGCGGACGAACACATGGTAATCGTGCTGGCCGGCAGAAATCCGGCAAAAGCGCGGGCGTTACTCGATGAACTGGACCCCGGCGGCGACCACCACGCGGTCGATATCGCGCACTTCGAATCTGTAACGGATTTTGCCTTCGACGACCGTGCCGGGTGCCTCGATCTGGTGGTCAACGCCTCTTCGCTGGGGATGAGCGGCCAACCGCCCCTGCTTTTCGACATGAGCCACGCGCCGCCGGGCAGCGTGTTCTACGATATCGTTACGTCACCGCTCGAAACGGACTTTCTCAAGGCGGCAAGCGCCGCCGGGTTCCGCACGGTGGACGGCCTGTCGATGCTGATCGGGCAGGCGGACCATGCCTTCGCCCATTTTTTCGGCACGCGGCCGCCGCGTGATGGCGATGCTCTGTTGCGCCGGGAGATTGCAGGATGAGCCGGCCTTTCATTCTCGGCCTGACCGGCTCGATCGGGATGGGCAAGTCCGCCGTGGCGCTGATGTTGCGCGAACTGGGCGTGCCGGTGTTCGATGCGGACGCGGCGGTTCATGCGCTGCAAGGGCCGGGCGGTGCGCTCGTCCCGGCGATCGAGGCGGCCTTCCCCGGCACCACCGGTCCCGAGGGGGTGGTGCGGCAGGAACTGGGCGCGCGTGTTTTCGGCAATCCCGGAGCGCTCGCCCGGCTGGAAGCGATCGTCCACCCCGCCGTGGGCCGGATGCGCGAAGCGTTCCTGATCGAACATGCCGGGCAGCCGATCGTGGTGTTCGACATTCCGCTGCTGTTCGAAAAGGGGCATGGTGCCGGGCTCGACGCGGTGATGGTCGTGTCGGCTCCCGCCGCGGCGCAACGCGCGCGCGTGCTGGCGCGACCGGGCATGACGCCAGACAAGTTCGCCCATATCCTCGACCTGCAAGTACCGGATGCGGAAAAGCGCGCCCGCGCTGATTTCATCGTCGATACCGGCGTGACGCTGGAGGAAACGCGCGCGCAGGTTGCCGCGCTGATCGAGCGCATCCGTAGCGGCGCGTGGCAAAAAAACCCGCGTTGAAGCCTTGCCAGTGCCCGGCGACGGGTCAATATACCTATTGATGCGTGAGATCGTCTTCGACACGGAAACGACGGGTCTCGACCCCCGGAGCGGTGACCGCTTGGTGGAGATCGGCTGCATCGAGATGGTCAACCGGGTGCCTACCGGGGCCGTGTTTCATGCCTATTTCAATCCCGAGCGCGGCATGCCGGCCGAAGCCGAGGCGGTCCATGGCCTGTCCGAGGCGTTCCTGTCCGACAAGCCCAAGTTCGGGGAACGGGCGGAGGAACTGATCGCCTTCCTGGGCGACAGTCCTCTGGTGGCGCACAACGCCGGTTTCGATTTCGGCTTCCTCAATCACGAACTGGCGGCCTGCGGGCTGGAAGCGGTGGACCGCGATCGCATGGTCGATACGGTCGCCATCGCCCGGCGCAAGCATCCCGGCGCCAAGCTTTCACTGGATGCGCTGTGCACGCGCTATGGCATCGACCGGAGCCATCGCACCAAGCACGGCGCCTTGCTGGACGCGGAACTGCTGGCGCAGCTCTACGTCGAACTCATGGGTGGGCGGCAGATCGGCCTGGAACTGGCCGCAGAGGCGGCTGCTTCCGTGCAGACGGAAGAACTGGCCATCGCCGCTGTCACCCGCGTCTTCCGCACGCCCCGGCCCCATGCCGCGAGCGAGGCGGAATTGGCCCGCCATGCCGAATTCATGGCGGGTTTCAGCGATCCCCTCTGGTCGCGCTAGCGGCCGGCGCGGGATCGCCTCAAGCGAGGAGAAGGTTTTTATGGATATTCGCGTTTCGGGCCATCAGGTCGAGACCGGCGCCGCGCTCCAGGCTCATGCCGAGGAGCGGCTGACGGGCGTCGTCGGCAAGTACTTTTCCCGCGCGCTTTCCTCGCAAGTCACGCTTGGCAAGGGGCCGCACGGTGGTTTCCGATGCGATATCGTGACGCATGTCACGCAGGGACTGATCCTGAAGGGCAGCGCGATCGCCCAGGATGCCCACGCGGCGGTCGATCAGTCGGCCGAAAAGATCGACAAGCAGCTGCGCCGCTACAAGCGGCGGATCAACGCTCGGCAGGACCAGGCCGACCACGCCCGGCGCGCGGAAGAAGCGGCCTACACCGTGTTCGTGGTCGAAGAGACCGAGGAAGAGCCCGAAGTCGCCGATGCGCCGCTGGTGATCGCCGAGACGCGCGTTGACGTGCCCACCGCAACCGTTTCCGACGCGGTGATGATGCTCGATCTGCGCAATACCAACGCGCTGCTGTTCAAGAACGCGGGCACCGGCGTTCACAACATGGTCTATCGCCGTGGCGATGGGTCGATCGGCTGGGTCGAACCCGCCAAGTAGAGGCTATCGGTCATGGCTTCCCGCCATTTTAGGCGGGAAGCCATGATTCGGCACTTGCATGCCGGGGCTTTCCGGCGCATGGCCCGCCCGATTGATCGTGCCCCTGAGGCATGCTGACGGCATTTCCAGTCCATGACGGCTCTTTTTACCATTGATCCCCTGGCGGTCCGTATTGTCCGCGCCGAAACCAAGCAGCAGATTCTGAGCGAACTCGCCGATTGCTTCGCCACGGTCTATGCGCTGGATCGTGCCTCCGTGCTCGAACGGGTGGAAGAGCGCGAACGGCTGGGCAGCACCGGCTTCGGCCGTGGCGTTGCCATTCCGCATGCCCGGCTGGACAATTTGCCGCGGCCCGTGGCCACGTTCTTCCGCCTGGAAAATCCGGTCGAATTCGAAGCGGCCGACGGCATGCCGGTGGATTGCGTGTTCGGCCTGCTTTCGCCCGAACAGGCCGGGGCCACGCATTTGCAGGCGCTGGCGGCGATCTCGCGGCTGATGCGGGACGAGCGGATGCACGAACGCTTGCTCGCCGCGCCCGATGCCGACGCGATCTACGCCCTGCTCGTCAACGTCA
This sequence comes from Novosphingobium sp. UBA1939, assembly GCF_002336885.1. Lineage (NCBI taxonomy): Bacteria > Pseudomonadati > Pseudomonadota > Alphaproteobacteria > Sphingomonadales > Sphingomonadaceae > Novosphingobium > Novosphingobium sp. UBA1939. Next base: position 8,098 of record NZ_DDFB01000011.1, read on the forward strand.
TCGACCGCGATGCCGCCTGAAGACGGCGCGGCCGGCGCGGCCAGCGAAGGCGCCCGGCTGCACTGGCGCGCGCTGGAAGGTCTCTATACCTCGGCGCCGGTCAACCATCTGTTCTCGTCGCGTCTGGAAATCGTGGGCGAAGGCCGCTCGCGTATCGTTTTCGATGTCGACCCGAGCTGCTTTCACGCAGCGGGCGCGGCGCATGGCACGATCTATTTCAAGATGCTGGACGATGCCGCGTTCTATGCCGCGAATACGCTGGTGACGGATCGCTTCCTGCTGACGACCTCGTTCAACCTGTTCTTCAGCCGGCCCATCCACGGTGGCCGGGTCATCGCCGAAGGGCGCTGGGTTTCCGGCCGGCGCCGCGTGCTGGTGGCGGAATCGCGGCTGGTGGACGAGGAAGGCGAGGAAGTGGGCCGGGGCACCGGCACGTTTCAGCGGTCGCGCATCGCGCTGGGCAGCTTGGAAGGCTATAATGCCGGCTTGCGCGGCACGGCCGCCTGAGCGGATCGGCCGCCGGGCTCATGGCAACGCGCCTTCCCGCCCATCTCGAAGTCAGTGGACTGATCCGCCGCACGCAGGCGCAGGGCGGCTTCGCGATGGTGCTGCACAAGGGCGAGCCGGACTCCGGCACCATCCTGATTGTTATGGTGGATAATCAGGGACTTGGAGCGCTCTATGAGCGGATGCCGCAGCGCGACGGCACGCGGGATTGGGCCAAGTCAAAGGTTCAAGATACTGATAATAAAAAAGAATTTGAGGATTACCTGATCCGCCGCCAGCGCCAAGACCCGGACGTGTGGATTATCGAACTGACTGTCGCAGACGGGGAACGCCTGATCCGGGGATGACCTGTGCGGGGTTGACTCTGCCGCTTCGCCAAATAAAGGCACCCTACCGCAATGCGAAGGCGGCGTGGTTCTGCGGGAGGCAGGACGCGCTAGCACGCAGACGGGGGGCAACCGTCATGGCTCTCCGGAGCAGGCCCGCGAGATGAAAGTCTCGGATGGGGCTTGCTTCCGCCATGCCCGGGTGCTCACCGCCGAATGACGATGATGGATGAGTAAGCAGTTAAAGTTTGCCAGCGCGATCAGCATCTGCCTGACACTGGCAACAACGATCTTTACCGCCGCCGGTTCCCGCGCGGCCGTTCAGGACCCGCAGGTTCCTGTGATCGAGGCCCAAGGCGCCTCTCCCGTGATTTTCCCTAGCCGGTCCGCCGCGTCTGTCCAGCAGGCTGCTGCGCAACAGGCCGCCGCGCATTCCGCGTCGAGCATCGCTGATGCCCCGGAATCGGACGCCGCGGAATCGCTGGCCGAGCTGGTTGATGAAACCGCCGTCCCCACCGAGCTGTCGAGCGAGCTGAACTGCCTTGCCGGCGCGATCTATTTCGAAGCCAAGAGCGAAACGTTGGACGGCCAGCTTGCCGTGGGCCGTGTGGTGGTTCAGCGTTCGAAGTCGGGCCGGTTCCCGGCGAGCTATTGTGGTGTGGTCTACCAGCCCTCGCAGTTCTCGTTCGTGCGCGGACACGCCATGCCGCCGATCAACAAGGGCAGCCGCGACTGGGCGGAAGCCGTCAAGATCGCGCAGATCGCCGACAAGGGCGCGTGGAAGAGCCCGGCCGAAGGCGCGATGTATTTCCATGCCGCGCGCGTTTCGCCGCGCTGGGGCAAGGTTCGCCTCGCCCGCGTGGACAATCATATCTTCTACCGCTGACGCGCCAGCGGCTTTCGGGCCGCGCGGAATAGCGAAAGGGCCGCCCGTGGGATGCCATGGGCGGCCCTTTCCGTATCGGGTTCAGCTTTTCCGCGAAAGGCTCATGGCGCTGACGGAAATCGTGCCCAGCGGGCCTGCCGGATCGTGCAGCGCGCACTGGCCCACCGCGATTCCGTGCTGCGAGAGGTGCCCGGTCAGTTCATAGCCCAGCCATTCGCCCACCGGCAGGCGGTGCAGATGCACGGTGAAGTCGGTATTGACGAAATCGATGCCGTGTTCGCTGCTGTGCGCCAGCGGGCTGGCGAAGTCCGCCGTCAGCGCGACATGGCCGAACGGCGTGAGCGGATGGCCGGCGACGATCTCGACCCCGGCCCGCAACCACGCCTGGCGTGCCGGCGGCGGCCCCATCGTGCCGAGCACGGTGGGATTGCCCTGCTCCGGGGTACCGCGCTCCTGGTCGATCCCGTTGCTTTCGCGCCGGAAGCGGGGGTGCGTAGCCGCGGGGACGGGGCGCACCTCCCAGTTGCCGAAACGGCGCAGCGGCTCCAACCCTTCCGGCGGCGGCGCGGGCCACGGCGGGCTTTGCCAGACGGGATTGTCCGGCTGCCGCGATTGCCGGGCGAGCTGGCAGGTGGCGCGGGCGCAAAGCTTGCCGTCGGCGGAAAGGCTGGCTTCCACCAGCTTCAGCCGGCCGCCGTCGTGCAACACGCGCAAGTCCACGCCGAGCGGCTGCGCCGGCGCCATGCGCAGCATGTCGACGCCGAAGCGCACGGGGATCAGCCCCGGCTCCATGACGTCGCGTTCGATGACGAAGCCCAGCAGCGATGCCATTGCGGCGCCGCTCAGCGTGCCCGGCTGCCAGTAGCCCCGGCCGAGCCTGGTCGGCACGAACAGATCGCCATCGGTTTCGAAAACGCTTTCCGGCACGGCTTTCGTGCTCTCCCCCTCCATTGAAGGGGTTTAATTGCACGATTAAATGGCGAAGGGAAGACGCCCCCTCCCTTCGCGCGCCGGGCCGGGAGGGATCAGTGGCGGAAGTGGCGCATTCCGGTGAAGATCATGGCGAGGCCGGCTTCGTCGGCCGCCTTGATCACGTCCTCGTCGCGGATCGATCCGCCCGGCTGGATCACCGCCGTGGCGCCGGCTTCCACCGCCGCCAGCAAGCCGTCGGCAAACGGGAAGAACGCGTCGGACGCGACCGCGGAGCCGACCGTGCGCGGCTCGTCCCAGCCGTGCGTTTCGGCGGCTTCCCTGGCCTTGGCGGCGGCAATGCGCGAGGAATCACGCCGGTTCATCTGGCCCGCGCCGATGCCGGCGGTCACGCCCTTGCTGGCATAGACGATGGCGTTCGACTTGACGTGCTTCGCCACGGTCCACGCGAACAGGCAGTCCTTCAGTTCCTGTTCGGTCGGCTGGCGCTTGGTCACCACCTTCAACGCGTCGTCGCCCAGCGCGCCGTTGTCGCGATCCTGCACCAGCAGGCCGCCGGCGATCGGCACCAGCGTCAGGCCGGCGCGATGCGCGTCGGGAAGGTCGTTCACCAGCAGCAGGCGCAGGTTCTTCTTGCGCGCGAAAGCGTCCTTCGCGGCCTCGTCGGCGCCAGGAGCCACGACCACTTCGGTGAAAATCTCGCAGATCGCATTGGCGGTGGGGCCGTCGAGCGGCTGGTTGACCGCGACGATGCCGCCGAACGCCGATACGGAATCGCAGGCCAGCGCCTGGTGCCAGGCTTCCAGCAGCGTATCGGCGGTGGCGACGCCGCAGGGGTTGGCGTGCTTGACGATCACCACGGTCGGCTTGTCCGCCGCGAATTCGGCCACCAGTTCCAGCGCGGCGTTGGCATCGTTGTAGTTGTTGTAGGACAGTTCCTTGCCCTGCACCTGCTGCGCCTGGGGCAGGCCGGTGGTGGCGGGCCGGTTCGGCACGTAGAGCGCCGCGTTCTGGTGCGGGTTCTCGCCATAACGCAGCGTCGTGACCAGCTTGCTCGAAAGATTGAGCGTGTCCGGAAAGCGCTGCCCCTGGTCGGCGAAGGCGAACCAGCTCGAGATCGCGGCGTCATAGGCGGCGGTCGCGGCGAAGGCCTTGGCCGCCATCGCCCGGCGGAACGCCAGCGTGGTGGCCCCGCCGGACTGTTCCAGTTCGCCCAGCAGCGTGGCGTAATCGGCCGGATCGGTCACGATGGTGACGAAGGCGTGATTCTTCGCCGCCGAACGGACCATCGAAGGGCCGCCGATGTCGATGTTCTCGATCACTTCGTCGCGGTCGGCGCCCTTGGCCACGGTCGCTTCGAATGGATAGAGATTGACCACGACAAGGTCGATCGCGCCGATGGCGTGCGCTTCCATCGCGGCGGCGTGTTCGGGGTTGTCGCGCACCGCCAGCAGGCCGCCGTGGACCATCGGGTGCAGCGTCTTGACGCGGCCGTCCATCATTTCGGGAAAGCCGGTCAGGTCCGACACGTCGCGCACGGTCAGCCCGGCGTCGCGCAGCGCCTTGGCGGTGCCGCCGGTGGAGACCAGTTGCACGCCGCGTGCCGCCAGCGCCTTGCCCAGATCCGCCAAACCGGATTTGTCGGACACCGAAAGCAGCGCCCGCTTGATCGTCACCTCACTCACAGGAATTTCCTATCTCATCTTCTTGAGCAGCCAGGAGAATGTCTCTCCGCTGCGGGGAATCTTGGCCTGGATGACAAGCTGGCGCGTGCCGATGGGGCGCCCCTGCCCGTCTGCCCACAGGCTTTCCTCGACCGACACGGGATCGCGGCCGGAGCGGAATTGCCACAGGCTGCCGTCGGGCAGGGCCAGAGTCACCCCCAGACCGTCCTCGCCGGCGGCCAGCTCGATATTCGGACCGAGATGGAAGCGCAAGGCGACGCCGATGGTGCCGCGCTTGCCCTTGCGGCCCGCCGGCACCAGCAGGTCTTCACCGCGCAGTTCGGTGCCGTCGTCGCGCAGGATCAGGATGCGCTGGTGCGACAGGCCGTAGCGCGTGACATAGCCATTGTGGCTCGCCTCGATCCGGGTTGCGCCGCCGCCCTTGTCGCCGCGCAAGGTGCGTCGGTCGATCTCGACCTCGGACACGCCCGAGCCGAGCTTGCCGTTGATGAGCACGGCGGTAGAGTTGAAATCGTCGATCGTCAGCGTGGAATGCGCCGCCGTGGCGCGCAGCCCCTGCGCCAGCCGCAGCGGGATGAGGCCGCCGGCAAAGGCCGCGCCGCCGCAGTTGACGATGATCCGTTCCGCGCCATGGCTCAGTTCGAACGCCAGCGTGGAGGCGCAGCCATCGCGGGTGTGGCGGGCCACGGGCGGGGGTGCCGCATCGACCTGAAGCACGGTCTTGCCGGCATTCACCCGCTGATAGCCCCACTGGCGGGCATCGCGCAGCGGCCGGGTACGGACGCCGCTGGCCTTGACCAGCGCCTCGATCCGCGCGGCCGGGACGGCGCCGGCCCCCTGCCAGCTCCCCAGCCCGCCATCGCCATGCAGCAGCGACAGCAGCGGCGGAACCAGCAGGTTGAGGATGGTATCGATCTGCGGCGGCGCATCACTGCGGACGGCGGCGTAGCAGGCCTTCAGCCGCACCAGCAGCTCGATCACCTCGATCTGGCCGAGCGGGCTGCGGGAAAGCACGCCGCCATCGTCGCCGATCAGATCGCCCACCGCGCGCATCAGGCCGGCTTCGCCGAACAGCCGGCGGGGATGGCCATCGGCCAGCAGCAGCCCGGCGGCGGTGATCGCAGTCCAGCCGGCGGTTTCGGCCAGCTTGTCGCCCGCCTTGCCGACGTTGCGATCCAGCCAGCGCGCGGTTTCCTCGATCACCAGCAACATGCGCCCGCGCGCCTTCTTGTCCGGGCCGGACAGCAGCAGCGGCGCGTGGATCAGCCAGGACAGCAGGCGGTGGCCGACGTTGCCCACGTCCCACGCCGGGGTGGCGTTGGGTTTGGGGTTGGCCGCCATCCAGATCTGCAGCACCCGTTCGGCAACCTGGGTGCATTGCTGGCGCGGCGCGCAGGCTTCAAGGTCAGCCAGCCAGCCAAAGCCATGGATCAGCCGCTCGAACGGGGGCGACAGGCGCGGGCCGCTGAACTCGACATCCGCGATCGGCGCCTTCATCCCGTGGAGCAGGAAATGGCCGGCGCGCAACGCGGTGCCGGCGGCCGTGTCACCGGGCAGCGGATTGGCGACCGTTGCCGTCAGGCGCGGCCGCGCCCGCTTGCGGAACGGGTTGAGCGCGCCCGCCGGCAGCCCCATGCGATAGGCGAAGCGCACGAAGCGATCGCCCGCGCCCACTGCGGGAGGGGAGAAATCGGCGAGCGCCAGGGCGCGGCCGGGCTCGATCGTTTCGGGCGTGGGCGTCAGTTCGAGCTCGGCTTCGGCCAATGTCGCGCGCTCCGGCCCTGGCGCTTCCGTCAAAGGCGTTCCGATGGATGGCCCCGGAGAGGGGGTAGCGGCTGGCGTGGGTTCGGCCGGTGTTGTTCCGGGCATGGACAGCAGCGGTTCCTCTCCCGGACCCAGCGGAATGGCCGGGCCTTCGCCGTGGCGAGCACCGGGATGGAAGGAACCACGCTTGATCCGTCCGTTGCCTTCCGTTGCCGGCACAGCCTCACCCCGTCCAACGCGCGAACCGGCCTCATTGTTTCCGGCGGCGCCAAAGGCGCGGGCGAAGGAAAGGCCGTTTTCGTTCACGGCGTCAGCCCGCCCCCTTCAGCGCGGCGATATTGGCCGCATAATGGCTTGGCCCGCCCCGGAAGCTGGCGGTTCCGGCCACCAGCACGTCCGCGCCGGCACCGGTGCACAGCCTGGCGGTTTCGAGATCGACCCCGCCATCCACTTCGAGGTGAATCGGCCGGCCGGTCTTGTCGATCATCTTGCGGACCGCCTCGATCTTGCGAAGCTGGCTGGAAATGAAACTTTGCCCGCCAAACCCGGGATTGACGCTCATGATCAGCACCAGATCGATCTCGTCGATCAGGTAATCGAGCATCTTGGCCGGCGTGGCGGGGTTCAGCGAGATGCCGGCCTTCTTGCCCAGCGCCCGGATCGCCTGAACCGTGCGGTGGACGTGCGGGCCGGCTTCGGGATGGACGGTGATGATGTCGGCGCCGGCGTCGGCAAAGGCCTGCAGGTAGCCATCGACGGGCGAGATCATCAGGTGAACGTCGAACGGTTTCGCCGTGTGCGGGCGCAGCGCCTTCACCACGCCGGGGCCGATGGTGATATTGGGCACGAAATGGCCGTCCATCACATCGACATGAATCCAGTCCGCGCCGGCGGCATCGATAGCGCGAACTTCCTCGCCCAGACGGGCGAAGTCCGCGGAAAGGATCGAGGGCGAAATCAGCGGAACAGCCATGGACGGGAACGATCTTCGCTGCCTGCGGTCTTGCGAACCTGTTTCGGGATACCGTGAACTGTGGATGGCGGGTCGGAAAAGCCTGGTCCGGCGGGACCGGGCGATTTCCTTGCGCCGCATTCGGGCTTACCGGTGGCGAATCGCCCGAACAAGCGTGAATCCGCCGTTTTCCACACGGATTAGGCATGGTCGCACACTTTGCCGGCTCCCGCCCGGATTAAGCGCGCGTTCACGGCCCGAATTGGATATGGCGGGGGCGCGAAACCCGCATTACAGGGGCATCGCGATAAAGGTCAGGTGGTTTCGGTGGTCGGCCGGCAAGGGCGGGCACGGGAAGCGATGCTGACGGGAACAGCAACTGGGATTGAAGCGATATGACCTTGCCGAGACGTATCCGCGCCGCGGCCGCAGCCGTCCTTGCGCTTGCCGGATCGGGCCTTTTCGCCAGTTCCGCACAGGCGGCCCCGAGTTGTGCCGGCCCGGCGAGCGACACCTGGATCAACATCGTGGTGGATGGCGTGCGCAACGGCAACGGCCTGATCGCGGTGACGCTGTACGAAGACGATTCCCGCAAGTTCCTCGTCAAGCACGGATCGCTCTACGTCGGGCGGGTCGATGCCGCCGCGCCCGAAACGCGCATGTGCCTGTTTGTGCCCCGCCCCGGCGTCTATGCCATCGCGGTCTATCACGACGAGGATGCGTCGGGGAAGATCAACCGCAGCGGCGTGCTCGGCATCCCGACCGAAGGCTTCGGTTTTTCCAACAATCCGCCGACCATCGCCAGCCTGCCCGCGTTCCGTTCGGTGCGGATCAGCATTCCGCGCAGCAACCTGTCCACGCGGATTCACCTGAAATATCCCTGACGGCCGGCCGGGGGGGCGCCGGCCGCGCTCCCTGGCCCTCGCGCCGGGGCGGCTTCAGCCCGGCACGCCGTTGAACATCGGCGCGAGATGCCACGGCGCCAGCTCCTCGGCCAGCGTGTGCGCGCGGGGATCGTCGACGTCCATCCACCAGGCATCGTCGATGTCCATCGTCGCCGCGCGGCCGCGATCGGCCAGCACCTGCATCCCGTCCGAAAGGCTTCCCGCCTTGCCGGCCGTGATCGCCTCGCGGATCGCCGTGGCCAGCTCCGGCGTAGCCAGGAACGCGCCGCAATCGACCGCGTCGTAAGGTTCGATGGTCTTGCCGATGGCGGTGATGAAGCCGCGTTCGTCCAGCCGCACCCAGGTGGCGTCGTCGGGATCGACCAGCGGATTGTCGAGCCGGCGGTCGATCGCCAGGGTCACGCCCCGGTCGGGCGCGTCCTGCGCCAGCAGGCTGGCCAGGATCTCGGCCTCGAACATGTGGTCGGCCATCATCAGCAGGTAGTTGCCTTCGCACCGCGTGGCGCCGGCCATCACCGAATGGCCGTTGGGCGTTGACCAGTCCGCCAGGCGCACGGGCACGATTTCCACCGCCAGCCGCTGCGAAAGGTCGGCCAGAAACGCCTCGACCATCTCGGCGCGGTGGCCGGTAACCACCACCACGCGGGTCACCCCCGCGATCATCGCCTGGCGCACGCCGATCTCGATCAGCGGCACGCCGGCGACCGGCGTCAGCGGCTTGGAAGGGGAAAGGTCGGCAAGCCGGCTGCCATAGCCGGCGGCGATGATGAGCGCGTCCATGATCTTCGGGATTCCTGCCGGGCTGAAAAAGCAGCGGGCCGGCCGAACGCCCAAACGTCCGGCCGGCCCGCCCTGTCCTGTCGCGTCGGTCCGCTTACTCGGCGGCAAGCGCCTGGTCGGAAACGTATTCCTCGACCATCTGCGCGGCGACGTCGTCGTTGAACTGCTGCGGCGGGTGCTTGCAGAAATAGGCCGACGGGCCGATCAGCGCACCGCCCTCGCCACGCTCCAGCGCGACCTTGCAGCAACGGATCGCGTCCATCACGCAAGCGGCCGAGTTCGGGCTGTCTTCCACCGAAAGGCGGAGTTCCAGGTTCATCGGCACGTTGCCCCACTGCGCGCCTTCCAGGCGCAGGAAGCACAGCTTGTTGTCCTTCTGCCAGGGAACATAGTCCGACGGGCCGACGTGGATGTTCTCGTCCTCAAGGCGCTGGGCCAGCATGGCCTGCACCGCCTCGGTCTTCGATTCCTTCTTGCTGCCCAGACGCTGGCGGTCGAGCATGTTCATGAAATCGGTGTTGCCGCCGGTGTTGAGCTGATAAGTGCGCTCCACGGTCACGCCGCGCGCGCCGAACAGGCTGGACAGCACGCGGTGGACGATCGTGGCGCCGACCTGCGCCTTGATGTCGTCACCCACGATCGGGATGCGCTTGGCGCGGAACTTGGCTTCCCATTCGGGACGGCTGGCGATGAACACCGGCATGCAGTTGACCACCGCGACGCCGGCTTCGAGCGCGCATTCCATATAGAATTCGGTCGCTTCCTGCGAACCGACCGGCAGGAAGTTCAGGAGAACCTCGGCGCCCGTTTCCTTGAGCGCGGCCACGATCGATTCCTTGGTGGCTTCGGGCGCGTCGGCCACGATGAAGCCCTTGTCGCCCATTCCGGTCATGTGATCGGCAACGCCATCGAGCTTCTTGCCCATGATGACCTTGGCGCCGGTGGCCGGAACGTCGGGGAAGAACACGGCGGTGCAGTTCGGACCGGCGAAGATGGCTTCGCTGATGTCCTTGCCTACCTTGCGCGCATCGACATCAATGCCGAGCACGAAATCAACGTCACCCGCGCCATAGCCACCGATCCGGTCATGGATGAGGCCCTGCGACGAGTTGTTGTTGCGGTAGTGATAGACCCCCTGGACCAGCGAGCTGGCGCAGTTGCCCACGCCGATCACGGCGACCTTGATTGGCTTCATGAATCTCGATCCCTTCACACAGGCGCCATACGGCGGCTGTAACTAATTTGCCTCATTTCCATTTCGCGCGGCAAATGCAAGCACATTTCCCTGACGTCATGCTTGCGTAGGCCGCAGGGCAAGGATGACAGCGACCAGCCATCCCCCGGCAGCAACCGCAAACAGGGCCAGCACCAGCGGAGCAAGCCCGAACGCAATGAGCAATGCGAAAGCCAGTGCGAAGAAATCCCGGCTAGTAAGGTAAGTGAGCCCCTGCATCAAGCGCGATGGCTCACCGTTCGCACCTTGCCGACGGTAATGGTCCTTCACCACGTCAAAACTGAACGGCGCCTGACTGCGCGCGGCGGCCCGGCCGATCATCACCAGTCCGCTGGCCAGCAGGACAAGGCCGGCATAGCCGAACGTCGCATAGACCACTTCGCCGCGCATCTGCAGGTTGATGGCCACGCCCAGCAGGAAAGCCAGATTCGTCGCGGCATCGACCAGGCTGTCCATCTTCGCGCCCGCCGGCGAGCTGCGAAACGTGGCGCGCGAGATTTCCCCGTCAACCCCGTCGAAGATCGATGCGGCCTGGAACAGGATAGCCCCTACCACCAGGCCGGTCGCTCCCCAGAACAGCAGGCTGGCGAACATCGCGGCGGCGATCAGCCCGGTGCCGATAGTCGCGTGAACCGGGCGGATTCCCGGAAAATGCAGCAACAGCGCGGAAATCGCCTGCGAGATCGGCCGGTTGAGGTGGCGCGAGACGATTCCGTCGGTCGGCTTGGCCGTGGAGCGCACGACGGCGCGGGCGGCGGCGCCCAGCCGGCGCGGCGATTCCGCACCCTGGGCGGTCATCCGCCCGGCAACCTGGTTGGCTTCCTCCTGCGGCACGACCTGCACCAGATCGGCCTGCGTGATGCCGCCGGGTTCGGCGATCGCGCGCAGGATCGCATCGGCGGTCGGCTGCCGATCGCCGGGAATCATCGCCACCCGGTCAAACCCGCCTTCGACCGCGAGGGCCGATCCGTTACCGAAATGCACGTCCATGCCATCGGCGAGCCGGTCGATCTCGGCGCGCGTTGCCGCCGAAGGTTCCCATCCCGCGCCGGCGGTGACCCAGCATACAGAAAGGCCCGCGCGCCGCGCCTCGCGCACCGAACGCGCGGCGGCGGGAACGCCCGCGACCAGCCGCTCGGCATCGCGTCCCGATGCGAAAACGATGACTCCCAGCGGCAATTTCATCTATTCGATCCCCAGGGCAGGCCCAATGAACGCATCCACCCTGTTCAGTAAGTGGCGCGGCTTATATAGCCGCCATCGGCGGTCGCCAAGGTGGCGAAACGTCGGGAGGTATTTCGGATGATTACGCGCGCAGTGGAACCTCGTCGGCCGCAACGGCCGCGCGAAATGCAGGATCCGCTGAACCTGTACCTCTATCATCCGCTGTCCTGGCAGCTGGCGCGCCGGCTCGCGCATACGCCGGTAACGCCCAACATGGTTTCGGTGGCCGGGGGCCTGTTCGTGGTGGCGGCGGGCTTCTGCTACTGGGGCGTGCCCTGGCCGCTCGGCGCGGCGCTGGGCATGGCGCTGCACATGACCTGGCATATCGTCGATGGCGCGGACGGCGATCTGGCGCGGGTTACCGGCAAGTCCAGCCCGCTCGGCGAAATGGTCGACGGCATCTGCGACTATACCAGCCACATCGTGCTCTACGTGCTGCTGGCCTTCGTGCTCACGCGCACGATGGGGGCGGGCTGGGCCTGGTTCTGGACGCTGGCGGCCGGCGCCAGCCACATTGTGCAGTCGAACCACGTCGAAGTGCAGCGGCGCTTTTACCAGTACTGGATGTACGGCGTGCCCTGGCTGCACAACGCCAAGGGCGATCAGCCGGGCCTGTTCGAGGAGAAGCGCGGGGCCTGGCGCATCTTTCTGCAGACCATCGTGCGGCTTTATCTGCGGCTGGCGGCGGGCATGTCGCCCCATGCGCTGGTGATAGACGGCGCGGTCAAGGCGGCGCGCGATGATCCCGCGCGGCTGGGGGCGATCCGGGCCGAAGTGCGGCGCGAACAGCAGCCGCTGCTGCGCGTGCTCAAGCTGCTTGGCCCGAACCCGCGCGCGATCGTGCTGGGCCTGGCGATGTTTGCCGGCAGCCCCCTTTACTATTTCCTGTACCAGACGGTGGTGCTGAACCTGCTGATGGCGGTTTCCGTCAAGCTGCACAATGCGGCGGCGATGCGGACCGCGCAGCGGCTGGAGGCCGAAGGGCTGACGGCGTAAGGGCCTGACTGCGGTTACAGCACCCGGAAGCGCGCCATCGAGAGTACGCCGGGGCGCAGCTTCGTCCACAGGTGGATCGTCAGGCCATAGACGGCGAGCGCCAGCAGCGGCGTGGCGATCGCATCGACCCGCGCCGGCGCCCGGAACACATCGGCCAGCGCTTCATAGAGCAGCAGCCCCGCCGCGCCGCCGGCCAGCGCGCCGATCACGGGGGCGGCGGCGTGGAGCGGCGGTTGCCGCACGCCCAGTTGCTTGAGCCAGTGCCGGCGCAGCAGCGTGGCGACGATCGCCGCCAACAGCATGGCGGCCGACGCGCCGAGGATCCCGAACGCCGGCGCCAGCACGGGCACCAGGATGGCGGCGATCGCGATCAGCACCACGTTGATCAGCAGCGCCAGCGCAGGCCGGCGATAGTAGAGGATCAGTTCCCCCACGCCGAACGCGCCGTTGACGGTTTCGGCCAGCACCATGACGATCAGTGCGTGATAGCCGACAACGTAGTGCGGTCCGAACAGGGCCAGCAGCGGTTCGCCGGCTGCGGCCATCAGCAACACGATCGCCAGCTGGATCGTCAGGATCAGGCGCGTCGCGGCGGCGGTGGCTTCGCCGGTCACGATATCGCCGGCGGCGCGCATCGTGCGCGCGATCAGCGGGGTCAGGATGCCGTCGAACGATTGGCGCACTTGCGTGATCGGCGTGCGCAGCTGGCGCAGCACGCCATAGACGCCGGCGGGCGCGTCCCCCAGCAGGAAGCCCACGAGATAGAGGTCGATGCGCTGCGCCAGCGAGGTCAGCAGGTCGCTGCCGCTGGCGGGCAGCAGCGAACGGGCGCGCTGCGTCAGCGCGCCGGCATGGGGGCGCCACCGGGCAAGACGCAACGGACCCAGCGAATGGCGCGCGCTCCACAGCGCGGTGCCCGCCAGCGCCAGGCTGCCGGCCCAGTAGCCGAACAGCAGGCCGGTTTCGGTAAAGCCGGCATACCAGGCGGCGAACGTCACTGCCGTGGCGACATAGGGTTCGATCACGCCGCGCGCCATGACTTCATAGCGCATCATATGGGTCCAGCGCGTGGCGGCCAGGGCGACATCGCCCGCGGCCTGTCCCAGCACCGCCGGCGCCAGCACGGCCAGTGCGAAGCGAAGATGGTCGGACACCATGGCCGCGGGCAGCACTTGCGCGCCGAGCGCCACCACGCCCGCGATGCCAAGGCCGGACAGAACGGTCAGCAGCAGCGCATCGAGCAGGACATGCGTGGCCGGCCGCGCATCGGCGGCGCCGGTATTGGCTTCCTCCTCAAGCCACGGGAAGATCATCCGCTTCAGCCCGAGGCTGGCGACCGGGACCATCAGTTCGACCACCGCCACCGCCAGGCTGAACACGCCATAGGCCGCCGCGCCATAGAGCCGCGCCCCGATATAGAGGAACGAGGCCCGTGCCGCGAAACGGATGATGAAGCTGAAGGCATTGGAGCCCACGCCCCTGGCAATAACCTTCTGGGGCGTCCCTTCTGCCGTCATGACGGCGCGATAGGACGGCCCATCGGCACTGGCAAGCTCCCCCGTGAGTATGGGGTGGGGTCAGGCGTGGTGCGAAGGTGTGCGCAACGGCGTGCGCATCAGCAGCACGCACAGCACCACGGCCCCGATCGCCAGCGCTTCCACCACGATCCACGCCAGCCAGTGCGAATGGTTGTAGAGCCACACCCCGATCGCCGGCGCGACGATATAGGCCGAACCGTTGACCGCCGCGACGATCCCCGCCGCCTGCCCCTGTTCGGCGCGGCCAACGGCCAGGCTCGCGCCCGAGGTGAAGCCGGGCCGGAACAGGCCGAAACCCAGCGAGCAGATCGCGAAGCCGACGGTGATGGTGTGCAGGTCCAGCCCGGTCGCCAGCGGCACGGTGCCGATGCAGCACAGCCCCATGCCCCACAGCGTGGACGCGCGCGGCCCCAGGCGCAGCATCGGGATCAGCCCCCATTGCGCCAGCAGTGTGGCGATCGCGCCGCACATCAGCACCAGCCCGATCGATCCGGCGGCGGCGTCCGGCTGGTGGCGCAGGCCCAGCCGGTCGAGCAGGAGAAAGCCGATCACGCCGAGCAGGATCGACTGCGCGTGGCCGCCCAGCACGCCGGCGGCAAGCCAGCCGCGCAGGCGCGGGTCGCTCCAGCGCAGCCGGTCGCCGCCCGCGTGCTGTGGCTCGGCCTCGGGCAGTTCCTCGGGCGATCCGTCGGGATGATCTTCCACCATGCGGGGATTGGACGAGGCGCTGAACGGCGCCGCCATGACTTCACCGCGCCCGGCGAAGCGCGGATCGTCATCGGGCAGGCGCAGCCGCAGCGTGACCAGCACGAGCAGGGCGAACACCGAAAAGGCCGCGAAAGGACCGATCAGGCCCAGGCCGGGAACGATCAGCAGCGGCGCCAGCGCCGGCCCCAGCACCGTGCCCAGGCCGAAGCTCGATGCCACCAGCGACAGCGCCTGCGTGCGCTCTTCCGGGCCGGTGCGGCTAGCGACGTAGGCCTGCACCGCCGGCGGGGAGGCCGATCCGAACATGCCGTAGAGCGAACGGGCGGCGGCGAAGATCAGGATGGTGGCGGTGCCGCCGAACACGCCGTGCAGGCCGGCGAACAGCGTCAGCCCGCACAGCGAGAACGACAGCGCGAAGGCCGCCATGCCCAGCGCCATCATCGCCTTGCGGCCGCGTCGGTCCGAGCGGCGCGCCCAGTAGGGCGCCATCAGCATCCACAGCAGCGCGGACCAGGAATAGGCGAGGCTGACCCACACGTCGGCGATGCCCAGGTGCGTGCCGATCGACGGCATCACCGATTGCATCGCGGTGTTGCCCGCCGCGGTGACCAGCATGACCGCGAACAGCAGCGCCATGCGTTCCGGCGGCAAGTGGTCTTTCTCGTGCATCGCGTCTCCGCTCCCTCGCCCTCTTGGCCTCCGACCCGGCCCCAGGCCCGATTCCGGCCATTTTTGCGCCCCAGCGACCGGTGTTTTCCCCCGATCTCGCCGTATCTGGTTCGTTCGTTTGCGGTAAGGTGCTTGTCGCGCCCTTGCAATGACAAGACAAATTTGCGACGCGCGGCTTACAGGCCAGTTCAGGAAAAGGGACCCCGCCTCAATATGACTTCCACGCAGGCAGCGCGCGAGCCCCTGTTGCAGAGGGCGAAGCGCAAGGCGGAACGGTTGCTCGGCCCCTTCGGCATCTTCTTCAAGGGCTTTCTCAAGCATCCCGTGATGGTGGGCGCGATCGTGCCGTCGTCGGGGCGCACGATCAGCCGTGTGCTGTCGAAGGTCGACTGGGACGAATGCCGCCTGTTCGTGGAATATGGCCCCGGCGTGGGCACGTTCTGCCGCCCGGTGCTGGAGCGGCTGCGCCGCGACGGGCGCCTGATCGTGATCGACACGAATCCCGATTTCATCGAATACCTGTCGAAGACCATCGGCGACAGCCGGTTCATCGCGATCAACGGCTCGGCTGCCGATGTGGAGGATATCGTCCGCGCCCACGGTTTCGAAAATGCCGATTACGTGCTTTCGGGCCTGCCGTTCTCGACGCTGCCCGAAGGCGTCGGACCCGCGATCATGGCCGCGACGCAGCGCGTGCTGCGCCCCGGCGGCGCATTCCTGGTCTATCAGTACACGGCGCGCGCGCGGGATCTGATGGGGCGCTATTTCCGCCGTATCGACAAGGGCTTCGAGCTGTGGAACGTGCCGCCCTGCGTGATTTCGTGGGGCTGGAAGGAATAACTACTCGAACGTCGCGATGATTTCCGGTCCGGTCGGGCCGGACAGCAGATGATGCATCGCGGCCAGCATCGCTGTCAGATAGACCATAGCCCCCGACGTGATCGCGCTGGATACGGCCGCACCCAGCGCGCGCTGCAGCTCGCCGCCCGTGGTCAGCACCAGCACCACGCCCACCAGCATCATGATCAGGCCATAGATCACGAAGAACACCAGGCCCGCCAGCGTCAGGAACACCCCGATGCGCGCGGTGTTGCCGCGCGTGAGCGCCCAGCTCCGGCGAATCGCGGCCACGGGATTGCGCAGGTTCTCGGTGGCGATGACGGGCGCGATCAGCATCACCCGCAGTCCGCAATAGACCATGACCGCGAAGATCATCAGCACGGCGGCGGCGGCCAGAGCCTGGATGCCGGTCAGCGACATCAGCGAAACGAACAGCACGAACGCCCCGCCCAGAGTCAGCCCGATCAGGAGCTGGGCCAGGAGATAGGGACCGGTCATGACGAAGCCGCGCCGGATTGCCTGCGCCACGGTCGGCCGGTCGTGCGCGGTCATCACCACCAGCACGGTCAGCGTGCCGGTGATCTGCAGCACGGACACCAGCAGCAGGAAGGGCATGGCCCGGCCATAGGCATCGCCCAGCAGCGTCATCATCTCGCGCGGGGGGAGTCCTGCGGGAATCTGCGGTTCGGGCACCAGGATGGCGAAGGCCAGCGTCGGCAGCAGGAAGAACACTCCGGCGATGGCGGCAAGCACGTCGCGGTTGGCGGAGACCAGCCGGGTGGCCAATGCCCACGCGGCGCTGCTGTCCAGTCTGATCACGATGCGTCCCTTTCGATGGACGCTCTCCGTAAGCCGCGCGGACAAATTCCACAATGCCGCGGTTTCCCTGCAAACAGGTCCGGCGCGTATGCCCGCTCGAAGGCGTTTGGCACTTGCCAGAGCGTCCTGCCGGGGCCACCTGACGCACCATGAACGGCTTGCAGGATATCGAAGTGCGCGTGGAGAGCGCGCCTGTGCCCTATCGCGTGGCGCTGGAGGCAATGGCGGCGCGCAACGCCGCGATCGCCGAAGGCACGGCGTCGGAACTGATCTGGCTGCTGGAGCATCCGCCGGTCTATACCGCCGGCACCAGCGCCGATCCTGCGGAACTGCTCGATCCGCGGTTCGAAGTGGTCGAGGCCGGGCGGGGCGGGCGCTATACCTACCACGGGCCGGGGCAGCGCGTGGGCTATATCCTGCTCGACCTGCGCAAGCGCGCGCGCGACGTGCGCGGGTTCGTCCATGCCGTCGAAGGCTGGGTGATCGATACGCTGGCCGATTTCGGCGTGGCCGGCCGCCGCGCCGAAGGACGCATCGGCATATGGGTGGACGGGCCGGAGCGGAATGGCCTGCCCGGCGGCGAAGCCAAGATCGGCGCGATTGGCGTGCGCATCCGCCGCTGGGTGACGATGCATGGCTTTTCCGTCAATCTATCCCCCGATCTCGCGCATTTCGGCGGCATCGTGCCTTGCGGGATCGAGGAATTCGGCGTCACCAGCATGAAGGATCTGGGGCTGGAGGTTGCGCCGGAGGCATGGGATCGGGCATTGCTCGCCCGCGCCGGAGACTTCCTTGCCCGGCTTGACGTGCCATGCCCGCCGGAGACCGCCCGATGAAGCGCAGAGTACCGACCATTTCCGTAGCCCTGGCACTGGTTGCCTGCGCCACGCTGGCGGGGTGCGGCAAGAAGGCGGGGAACGACAACGGCAAGGCCCAGGCCGCGGGGGGCGAAGTGCTGCCCGGCACGGTCAGCGACGCGATGATCGATCTCGACCGGTCGCAGGCCGAAGCGCCGCTTCAGGCCCCGAAGCCCGGCGAGGCGGCCAAGGCCGGCGCTGCCGCGCCGGTGGCGGATGCGAGCGCGGCCGCGGATGAGTCTGTCCCCGATGCGGCACCGGGCGTGCCGACTCCTGCGGCCGGGGCCACGGCGCCCGCGCCAAAGCCTGCCGCCTCCGCCACGCCCAAGCCGGCCAGTACGGCGAAACCGGCGGTCAAGCCGACCCCGAAGCCTTCGCCCAAGCCGTCACCAACCCGCTCCGGCGCAAACTGACCGGAAACGCAACGGTCAGGCAATGCCCAGCAGCTGCCGCGCCTGTTTGAGGTGCGGCTGGTCGATCATCCGCCCGTCGATCTGCAGCGTTCCCGCACCGGGATTGGCGGCGAAGGCGTCGACGATGGCGCGGGCGTGGGCCAGTTCCGCGTCGGTGGGCGCGAAGGCGGCGTTGATTACCGGCACCTGCGCCGGGTGAATCGCCAGCATTCCCGCGAAGCCGTCTGCCCGCGCGGTTTCGGCGGCGGTGCGCAGGCCGGCTTCGTCGCGGAAATCGGCATGCAGCGTATCGACCGGCCAGACCTCCAGCGCATGCGCGGCAAGTAGCGTCTGCGCCCGCACGAAGCGGAAGGTATCGGTCCAGCGGCCGGCGGCATCGCGCTTGCGCGTGGCGCCGAGCACCGCGGAAAGGTCTTCCGCGCCCCAGGTCAACCCGGCAAGGCGCGGCAGCGATTGCCCGACATAAGCGGGAATGGTCAGCGCGGCGCCGGCGGTCTCGCTCACCAGCGGCAGCAGGCGCGTGGAACCGGGGGCAAGGCCGTGGCGCTGCTCCAGCGCATCGAGTTCGGCGGAGACCAGCCGGACCTGGTCCGGTCCTTCGGTCTTGGGCAGCACGATGCCATCGGGCGCGCCGGCCATGATCGCGGCCAGGTCTTCGCGCCACAGGCCGGTATCGATGGCGTTGATCCGCAGCCACCGCGCCTGGCGGGTGCCGGCATGTCCGGGGTCGGCGGCGCGGCGCGCTTCCAGCCAGCCGCGCGCTACCTCGCGCGCGGCGGTCTTGGCGGCGGGCGCGACCGCGTCCTCCAGATCGACGATGATCGCGTGCGCCCCCGTTTCAGGCGCCTTGGACAGCTTCTTCTCGCTGTCGCCGGGCACGAACAGCCAGGAACGGGGGGGCATCGCTTTCTCCTGTCAGACGGTTTCCCGCGCCGTCTGCTGCGCCAGCGTGGGGTAGTCAATATAACCTTCGGGACCGGGGAAGTACCAGCTACGCGGCGCGTTGACGTTGGGCGCCAGTTCCGCGCCGATGCGGAAGCGTTCGACCAGATCGGGGTTGGAGATGAACGGCCGGCCAAAGCTGACCGCGTCGCACCGGCCCGAAGCGATGTCGGCGGCGGCCTGCTCGGCGGTATAGTCGCTGTTCAGCACCAGCGGGCCGGTGAACAGGCTGCGGATCAGTGCGTCCTGCTGGGGCACGTCGGTGGAGCCGAACGTGCCGTTCGGGCCGGGCTGGCGCAGTTCGAGGAAGCCAAGGCCCAGCGCCTCGATCGTGCGCGCCGCCTCGCTGAAGATCGCGGCCGGATTGCTGTCGTCCACGCCCTGCGTATCGCCGTTGGGCGAAAGCCGGATCGACACGCGGCCCTTGCCCCAGACCGCGATCAGCCGTTCCAGCACTTCGCGCATCAGCCGCACGCGGTTTTCGGGCGAACCGCCGTAATCGTCGTCGCGCAGGTTGGCCTTGTCGCGCAGGAACTGGTCGATCAGGTAGCCGTTGGCGCCGTGAAGCTGCACGCCGTCAAAGCCGGCGCGCTTCGCGTTTTCCGCGGCGTGGCCGTAATCGTCGACGATGCGCGGCAGTTCGTCCAGCCGCAGCGGGCGGGCGACCACGAAATCCTTGGTGCCGGAGGGCGTGTGGGCGTGGCCCGGCGCGCGCGTGGCGGAGGAGGAGACCGGCAGTTCGCCGTCGAGGAAATCGGGGTGGACGATGCGGCCCATGTGCCAGAGCTGGCAGACGATGCGGCCGCCGGCGGCGTGGACCGCTTCGGTCACCGGCTTCCAGCCTTCGACCTGCGCGTCGGTCCAGATGCCCGGTGCGCTGGGCCAGCCCAGTCCCTCGCGGCTGATCCCGGTCGCCTCGCTGATGATCAGCCCGGCGCCTGCGCGCTGGCGGTAGTATTCGGCCATCATCGCGTTGGGCACGAAGCCGGGATCGGCGCGGCCGCGCGTCAGCGGGGCCATCAGGATGCGGTTCGGCGCCTCGATGGCACCGAGGCTGATCGGCTGGAACAGGGAATCAGGCATGGACAGGACATCTCCGGAATGGGAAGGAAGCCAATAAAGGGGCCTCCGTTTCCTTTTGCAACTTAATTGGGCTTTAACGACCCCCATGAAAACTTCCCGGCCCCGCAATCACCGGCCCGAAGCCGGGGAGCAGACCAGCCCGAAGCCGCTGCACTATGCCGCGCTCCTGCTGGGCAACGTCGCCCTGGCGCTGGGGCCGCTGTTCGTGCGCGTGGCGGATTCGGGGGCGGTTTCGGCCGGCTTCTGGCGCCTGTTCCTGGCGTTGCCGCTGCTGGCCCTGTTCGCGCGGTGGAATCGCCAGCCGCTGTTCGGCTACAGCCGCCGCGAACTGGGACTGGTGACGATCGCGGGCGTCTTCTTCGCGCTCGATCTGGCCAGCTGGCACATCGGGATCGAGCGCACGCGATTGGGCAATGCCACGCTGTTCGGCAATTCGGGCAGCGTGATTCTGATGATCTGGGGCCTTGTGGCGATCCGCCGGCGCCCCCGCGTGATCGAGGTACTGGCCGTGGTCATGGCCACGGTGGGCGCGGTGGTGCTGTTGGGCCGGTCGCTGGAGATCGGCGCGCGCACGCTGGCGGGCGACCTGTTCTGCATCGTCGCCGGCCTGCTCTATGTGGTCTATATCCTGGTGATCCAGCAGGCGCGGGGCCGGTTCGGCAGCTGGTCGCTGCTGTTCCTGTCCAGCCTTGCCGGAAGCCCGGTGGTGGCGGGCATTGCCCTGGCGATGGGCGAGCCGTTCTGGCCGCACGACTGGGGACCGCTGATCGGCCTGATGCTGGCCAGCCAGATCGTGGGGCAGGGCCTGCTCGTCTATGCGCTGCGCCATTTCCCGCCGCTGGTGGTGGGGCTGGCGCTGCTGACGCAGCCGATCGTTTCGGTGCTGGTCGGCTGGCTGGCGTTCCACGAAGTGCTGTCCGGGCCGGACGCGCTGGGCATGGCGCTGGTCGGCGCCGCGCTGGTGCTGGCCCGGCTGGCGGATCGCTAGGCCCGCCGCCTCAGGCGCTCAGGCCCGCCCCAGATCGCCCTTGCCCACCGTCCCGGCCGCCATGTCGAGCATCGCGTCGAGGCTCTTCTTGGCGGCAAGGCGCAGGTCTTCCTCGATCTCGATGCGCGGCGTCAGGTCGCGCAGCGCGAGATAGAGCTTCTCCAGCGTGTTGAGCGCCATGTAGGGGCAGATGTTGCAGTTGCAGTTGCCGTCCGCCCCGGGCGCGCCGATGAAGGTCTTGCCCGGCATCGCCAGTTCCATCTGGTGGATGATGTGCGGCTCGGTCGCCACGATCAGCGTGTCGCCGGTCATCGCCTTGGCGTAATTCAGGATGCCGCTGGTCGATCCGACATAGTCGGCATGGTCCACGATGTGCGGCGGGCATTCCGGATGCGCGGCAATCGGCGCGCCGGGGTGCTGCGCCTTCAGCTTGAGCAGCTCGGTCTCGCTGAACGCCTCGTGGACGATGCAAACCCCCGGCCACAGCAGCATGTCGCGCCCGAACTTGCGGTTGAGATAGCCGCCCAGATGCCGGTCCGGGCCGAAGATGATCTTCTGTTCGGGCGGGATCTTCGACAGGATCGTTTCCGCGCTGGACGAGGTGACGATCACGTCCGACAGCGCCTTCACCTCGGTCGAACAGTTGATGTAGGTCAGCGCGATGTGATCGGGATGCGCCTCGCGGAAGGCCTTGAACTTGTCGGGCGGGCACGAATCCTCAAGGCTGCACCCGGCGTCGAGATCGGGCAGGACCACGATCTTTTGGGGCGAGAGAATCTTCGCCGTATCGGCCATGAACTTCACGCCGCAGAACGCGATCACGTCCGCGTCGGTTGCCGCCGCCTTGCGCGAAAGCTCCAGCGAATCGCCGACGAAATCGGCCAGATCCTGGATTTCCGGCCGCTGGTAATAGTGCGCGAGGATGACGGCGTTGCGCTCCTTGCGCAGGCGGTCGATCTCGGCGCGCAGGTCGAGGCCGGACAGGTTGGTGGGCTGGGCGGTCATCGGCGTGGGTTCCCTTTCGCGGCCGGTAGGAAGGCGCCCGGCCCGCGCAGGGGACTTAGGCGGCGTACCCGCCCGCCGCAATACCCTCCGCCCAGCCGACGAACGGCGCGAAGCCCGCCAGCGCCATGATCGCCAGGTGGACCGCGACCAGCGCGGCGGCGCTCCACCACGTTGCCGGATGGACCTTGCCCAGAACCTTGCGGTCATGCCGGGCGAGAATGGCCAGCACGCCCAGTTGCACTGAAAGTTCGGCCCAGGGGGCGAAACCGCCGAGCAGTGGCATGGGCAGGATGCGGCCGATTCCCGGCTCCATCACGATAACCGTGGCGCCCAGCATCAGCCGCCGGTGCCAGTCCGTGCGCCGGCGCAGCGCGATCGCCGCCGCGAACAGGCCCACGAACGTGAAGACTTCGCCGAGGCTGAGTGCCAGCATGTAGGCATTGGTGAAGAACGGCGGAACGCGGTGCAGTTCCACCGCCTTGACCACGGTGAGCGGCCCCAGCACCGCGATCGCGCCGACCAGCAGCAGGCTGGACCAGCCCAGGCGGCGATGCAGCGCGGCGTTGCCGCCCGCCGCCAGCAGGTTCTGCGTGACCATCAGGCCCAGCCAGCCGACCATGGCCGCGCCGTGCAGGTGGACCCAGAGCGGTACGCGTGCCGGCTGCACGAAGCCGCGCGCGAACCATTGCAGGAAGCCGAACACGACCAGCGCGGCGATGCCTGCCGCCATGCGGACGAAGAACGCCTGATCGGCGCGATAGGGAAGGGGGCGGGATTCAGAAAGAGACGGGAACGCGGTAGCCATCGGGGATCTCCGATCAGTCCAGGCGCGTCCCGATATTATAAGGGTGCGCGCGGACCAATGACGCCCGTCACCCCGGATTCGGTTCTCCGTCGAAAAGTACCACGACCTTGACTTCACCGTAACCGGCAACCTGCAACGGAATAGCCAGATTCTGCCGGATGGCTTCTTTCGCCGCGCCCCGCGCCAGGTTCATCAGCACCGGGTTGCCGGCCTGTTCCACCGCGATCTGTTCGGCCAGCCGGGTGTTGTCGCGCGTCAGCTTGTCCTGCGCGTCGCGCGTGATCCACACTCCTTCGCGCAGGTATTGCGCGCGCGCCTCGTCGAGGTTGGGGCGGCTGACGGTAAGCGGCGGCAGGCGCACCGACAGCGTCTTGTTCGCGGCGTCCCACTTCATCCGGTCGCGCCCCACCTGATCCAGCGCGATCGTATAGTCGACGCGCGCCGGAATCACCGCGACCTGTTTCGATTTCACCAGCCCGAACAGCCGCGCGTCGTCGCTCGATACCACGGGCGCGAGCTGCGCGCTGAACACGGTAAGCTTGTCCTGCTTCTCGAACGCGATCAGCGAGGTGGCGAGCGGATCGCCGATGTCCGCCGGGCGGAACTGCCGCCACGCCAGCCAGGCCGCGATGACCGTGACCACCAGAAACAGCAGCCAGGGCAGGGCGGAAACACGCGCCAGCGCCGGTGCGCGCGGCGAAGACGCAGTCAGGGGCTGTGCGCCGCTTCCGGAGACGGTCGGTCGGTCGGTGGTCAGGAAAGGCTCGTCCATACGTCCCCCGAACGCGCGACACGGCCTTGCCGTTCCAGATCGATCAGATGCGCCAGCACCGAACGGCCGGCGGCGCCGTGCAGCCGCGGGTCGAGCCCCTTGTACATCGCGGCGACCATGCCCTCGATCGTCCTCGGCGCGCTTTCCAGCAGGGTCACGATCTGGCGTTCGCGCTGGCGGCGATGCCCCAGCATGCCGCGCACGAACTGGCGCGGGTTGGTGATGGCGGGGCCATGCGCGGGATAATAGACCCGGTCTTCGCGGTCGTGCAGCTTCTGCAGGCTGGCCATGTAGGCGGCCATGTCGCCGTCGGGCGGCGAGACGACCGAGGTCGACCAGCCCATCACGTGATCGCCGGTGAACAGCGCGCCGCTTTCGCGCAGGGCATAGCACAGGTGGTTGCTGGTGTGCCCTGGCGTAGCGACCGCTTGCAGCGTCCAGCCCGTGCCGGACAGCGTTTCGCCGTCCTCCAGCACCCGGTCGGGGCGATAGGTCGGATCGAAGGCCGCGTCCGCGCGCGGCCCCGTGTCCTCGATCACCAGCGGCGCGCAGCCGATCACCGGTGCTCCGGTCGCGGCGCGCAGAGGATGGGCGGCCGGGCTGTGATCGCGGTGGGTGTGCGTGCACAGGATCGCGACAAGACGCGCGTCGCCGATCGCGGACAGAATGGCCTCGACATGGCCATCGCCCTTCGTGTCGGCGTGGCCCGCGACGCCGGTACCGTTGGGACCCGGATCGATCACCGCCACCTCATCGCCGGCGCCGATGATGTAGGTCCCGGTGCCGGTGAAGGTGTAGGGGGAGGGATTGGGCGCCAGCACGCGCCGCACCAGTGGTTCAAGCGTTTCGGCCACGCCCGTGTTCCACGTGGAACTGTCGGCCAGATCGACGGCCGGATTGGCGGGCGCGCCCTGCTTTTCGGTACTGTTCATCCCCAAGCTATGGGGATTGCCGGACGGGGGCGCAACCTTTCGCGGGCGTCAGCCGGCGGTTCCGGCGAACCGTTCGTCCAGGCGTTCCCGCAGGCGGTCGATGACGCTGACGTTCTGCCCGCCCCCATTCCGCCCGTCCTCGCTCCGCCATGCCCGTTCGAGCCGGGTAATCCGCTCGTACAGCCGCTCGCTTTCATGGACCAGCAGGCGCGCGTCGGCGGGCAGCATGTCCAGCGCGGCCGGATCACTGGCGGGATAGTTGGCGATCAGCCGGCCGTGACGGCGCAGTTGCAGCTCGGAAAGCTCGCCCGCGAAATAGGCGCGATGGTTGAGCAGCCAGGCAAGGCAATGCATCACGCGCGTGGTCGTGCGCAGCGCCTCGCAGGAAAACTGCACGCGCAGCAACTCGTCCTCCGTGGCCGAGGCATCGTTGCGCAGCCTTTCGAAGCGTTCGCGCAGCACATCGGCGAGGACGAGGGCCTCGCTGTAGAGCGCTTCGACGATGCGCGGGTGAATGCTGGGCATGAGCGGCATGAAGCCCGCATAATCCGCCGCGCCGGCACTCGCCAACAGGGCCTTGGCGAAGGACCTGTTCAAAGATGGTTCTGTGTCGTTCCGGTACAGGCGCGCGAACGGGAGCGGCACCGCTCCCCCGGCGCAGGGCATTGTTTTTCAGGCTATAATGTCGGGGATCAGGTAGTCTTCGAGAATTGCGATCTGATCGCGCAGCAACAATTTGCGCTTCTTCAGCCGGGCGATCTGCAACTGGTCGCGCACGCCGGCGTTGGTCAGCGCATCGATCGCCGCGTCAAGATCGCGGTGTTCCAGACGCAACGCTTCCAGCCGCTTGCGCATTTCCTCTTCGGTCACGCCCTAACACTCCGTGGCGCGGCGGGTGGTTCCTTTCCCGCGACGTACGGTCGATCCCGTATTCGCAGCATCCCGGCGCGGATTAACTTGCAAGATACGGGGAATGTGAAAGCATGACAACGCAGCCGCCGCAGAGTCGGCGATTGTATCACCGGCGGGGTGTCCCGCGGGACACGACAAAAGCGGGAAACGCCCGCCAGCAGGAAGCCACGTGCGGGGATAGGCCCCGCAAGGAGGACAAACGCATGGAAACGTCGCATATCAGCGCATTGCGGACGAAACACGCCGGTCTGGAACGCCAGATCGAGCAGGAAATGGCCCGTCCGGTGCCTGACGATACCCTCCTGCAGGACCTCAAGAGGCGAAAGTTGCGGATCAAGGAAGAGATCGCGCAAATCCACTGACGCCAAGCGCCGGCCGCCCTCGAAAGGGGCGGCCTTTCGCTTGGAGGAGCGGCAGACGCCCGCTCCCTTTTCCCGTCGCATACGAATTATGCTAAACCGGCGGCGGTCGGCGTTTCCAAACCGGCCGTGCTGCGCTAGGCCATGGCCATGCAGTCCGCCGTTGCCGCCGCCCGCGCTATCCTGACATCGCTTCACGAGGTCATGGCCTCGCGCGCCGGCGCGCAGGCCAAACTCAACCAGGTTGTCGAAGTCATCGGCGAAAGCCTGAACAGCGAGGTCTGTTCGATCTACCTCCTGCGCGAAGGGATGCTCGAACTGTTCGCCACGCGCGGGCTGAACCAGTCGGCCGTCCACGTCACCCGGCTGGCGGTGGGCGAAGGTCTGGTCGGCACGATCGCGGAACGGTCGGAGACGCTGAACCTTGCCGAGGCGGCATCCCATCCGGACTTCGCCTTCCGCCCCGAAACGGGCGAGGAGAAGTTCCATTCCTTCGCCGGCGTGCCGATCGTGCGGCGTGAACGGGCGGTGGGGGTGCTGGGTGTCCAGCACGTCGACCCGCGCCGGTACGAGGAAGTCGAGATCGAGGCCCTGCAGACCGTGGCCATGGTGCTGTCGGAACTGATCGCCAATGCCGAACTGATCGACGAGGAGGAAACGCTGGGCGTGCCCGCGCACCTCACCGGTCCGGAACGGCTCAAGGGGCTGACGCTGGTCAAGGGGCTGGGCGCGGGCATGGCGGTGTTCCACCAGCCGCGCGTGACCATCGAACATATCGTCGCCGAGGATATCGAGGCCGAGCGCCAGCGCGTCTATCTGGCGTTCGACAAGATGCGCGAACAGATCGAGCGCATGGCCCAGCAGGCCGAATTCGGCGTGGGCGGAGAGCACGAGGAAGTGCTCGAGACCTACAAGATGTTCGCCTACGACGAAGGCTGGAGCCGCCGCATCAACGAGGCGATCGATTCCGGCCTGACCGCCGAAGCCGCGATCGAGCGCGTGCAGCAGCGCACCCGGATGCGGATGCGCCAGATCGACGACGCGCTGCTGGCGGACCGGATGCACGATCTGGAGGATCTGTCCAACCGGTTGCTGCGCATCGTGTCGGGCCAGCTGGGTACGGCGGCGTCGCACGGGTTGCGCGGGGACACGATCCTGATCGCGCGCAATCTCGGCCCCGCCGAACTGCTGGAATACGACCGGCGGCGCCTGAAGGGCGTGATCCTGGAGGAAGGCTCGCTCACCGCGCACGTGGTGATCGTGGCGCGGGCGATGGGCGTTCCGGTGATCGGCCGGGTGCGGGGCATGCGCGGCATGGTGCGCGAAGGCGATCCGCTGCTGCTCGATGCCGACCAGGGCGTGATCGACGTGCGGCCCACGCCGGCGATGGTCGAGGCGTTCGAGGGGCGCTTCGCCCGCAACCGCGAGCGCCAGCAGGCCTACGCCGCGATGCGCGATCTGGAGCCGGTGACGCGCGATGGCCGGCGGATCACGGTGATGATCAACGCCGGCCTGCGCGATGACACGCCGATGCTCAGCCTGACCGGGGCCGATGGCATCGGTCTGTTCCGCACCGAATTCCAGTTCCTCGTTTCCGCCACACTCCCCGCGCGCGAACGGCAGACGCGGCTCTACCGCGATGTGCTGGACGCGGCCGGCGATCGCCCGGTGGTGTTCCGCACGGTCGATATCGGCGGTGACAAGGTGCTGCCCTATCTGCGCCACAACGATGGCGAGAGCGAGGAAAACCCGGCGATGGGCTGGCGCGCGCTGCGCGTCGCGCTGGAGCGGGACGGGCTGCTCAAGGTCCAGGCGCGCGCGCTGCTGGAAGCGGCGGCAGGGCGCACGCTCAACGTCATGTTCCCGATGGTCACCGAACCGTGGGAGTTCGACGCGGCCAAGGCGGTGTTCGATGGCCAGATCGCCTTCCTGCGCCGGCAGAAGAAGGTGGTTCCCGAAGCGGTGCGCTATGGCGCGATGCTGGAAGTGCCGGCGCTGGCCGAATGCCTGGACGTGCTGGCGCCGCGGCTGGCGTTCCTGTCGATCGGCACCAACGATCTCACGCAGTTCCTGTTCGCCGCGGACCGCGCCAATCCCAAGCTGGCCGAACGCTATGACTGGCTGAGCCCGGCGATCCTGCGCTTCCTGCGCCGCGTGGTCACCACCGTCGCGCCGCATGGCACGCTGGTGACCGTGTGCGGCGAAATGGGCGGCCGGCGGCTGGAAGCGCTGGCCCTCCTGGGCCTTGGCATCGACCGGCTCTCGATCACGCCGGCGGCGGTCGGCCCGATCAAGGAACTGGTCCGCCAGATCGATACCAGCGAGATCCGCGCCGCGATGGACGGCTGGCTGGCCGCGCCGCCGCCGTCGATGCGCGCCGCGCTGCAGGAATGGGCCGCCGCGCGGGGAATCGATTGCGAATAGAACTGGACCGGAGGGATTCGTCTCCAGAACCGCCGCAATGTGGCGCAAAACCGTTGACTTTCGCGCAATTGCAACGAAGCCCTGCGCATTGGGATAACCCTGCATAAATTTGGGAGTCGCACCGTGGCCGAAGCCGACGGTAACGAATTTGTCGCCACGGATGCCGAAGCGAATGCCGCCTCATCGAGGGCGGGGGAAACCGTGCCCGGCGGCATGGCGGGCAATTTGCCTGGCAATATGGCTGTCGGCGCTCGGCTGCGCGCGGCGCGCGAGGCCGCCGGGCTGAGCGTCGCCGATCTTTCCACGCGCACGCGGATTACCACGCGCCATATCGAATCGCTGGAAGCCGGCGATTACGCGGCCCTGTCCGGCCGTCCCTATGCCCTGGGCTTCGCGCGCAGCTACGCCCGCGCCGTGGGGCTGGACGACAAGACGATCCTGGCCGACCTGCGCGCCGAACTGGACCGGCAGGAACCGGCCGCTCCCCCGCGCGAAATTCACCAGTTCGAGGTGGGCGATCCGGCCAAGACTCCGTCGCGCCTGCTGAGCTGGCTGGCCGGCGTTCTGGTGCTGATCGTGATCGCGCTGGGGCTGGTGTTCTGGCGCAGTTCGTACTGGCCCGCGGCGGAATTGCCGCCGCTGGTCGGGCCGTCTCCCGAAGCTTCGGCGGTTGCGCCGGCGCCGACCGCCCCGGCAGCGGCCGCGCCCGCGGCCTCCGGGCCGGTCGTGTTCACCGCGCTGGACGATGGCATCTGGGTCAAGTTCTACGATGGTGCGGGCGTGCAGCTTTTGCAGAAGCAGCTG
Source organism: Novosphingobium sp. UBA1939 (assembly GCF_002336885.1). Lineage (NCBI taxonomy): Bacteria > Pseudomonadati > Pseudomonadota > Alphaproteobacteria > Sphingomonadales > Sphingomonadaceae > Novosphingobium > Novosphingobium sp. UBA1939. Next base: position 37,157 of record NZ_DDFB01000011.1, read on the forward strand.
GCCAAGGGCGAAAGCTGGACCATTCCTGCCGGAGTGCAGGAGCCCAGACTGTGGACCGCGCGGCCCGACGCGCTGGCGATTACGGTGGGCGGGAAACCGGTACCCCGCATCGCCGATACGCAACGCATCGTGAAGGACGTGCCGGTTTCCGCCGCCGCGCTGCTGGCCCGCGCCGCGCCGCCTCCGCCGGCCGCGCAACAGGTTCAGGCCTCAGCATCGCCGCCGCGCCCTGCGGCGGGCAATGGCC
>NZ_DDFB01000053.1:0-5807 GCF_002336885.1 Novosphingobium sp. UBA1939
GACGGCCACAGGCGGGGCTGGCGGCGCGCTTCGGCGAAAGCGCGGTCATGCGTCTGCGGCAACTGCTGGGCGAAACGGCCAGCCCCGTCGCCCCGCGCCTGCCCCCCGTCCCGGTCCGGGCCGAGGCCCGCTTCGCCGAGCCGCTGATCCGCACCGACGATGCGCTGGAGGTGATCGAGGACCTGCTGCGGCAGGCGGCGCAGCAGATGGAGCAGCGGCACGCGGGCGGGCGCCGGTTCACGGTCACGCTGGAGCGCAGCGACGGCGCGCGGCGACGACTCGCGATCGATACCGGCAACCCGGTGCGCGATCCCGCCACGGTGCTGCGCCTGATGCGCGAACGCATCGATACGCTGGCCGATCCGCTCGATCCCGGTTTCGGCTTCGACGCGATCCTGCTCGATGTCCCCCGCGTGGAACCGCTTGCCCCCCGGCAGGATGCGCTGGAAGGCGGGCGCGCAGCGGCCGATGATACGCTCGATGCCCTGATCGACCGGCTCAGCGTGCGGCTGGGCGCGGACCGGGTCACGCGCCTGCACCCCGCCGACACCCATATTCCCGAAGCCGCGCAACACCTGCGCCCCGCCATCGAGAACACGGTATCGGCCCCGGTTTCGACATGGCCCCTCGCTTCAGGAAGGGACGTGGCGCTCCGCCCCCTCACCCTGTTCGATCCGCCCCAGCCGGTCGCCGTGATCGCCGGCGTGCCGGACGGACCGCCGCAGCGCTTCCGCTGGCGGCGCAAGGTCCACGAGGTGCGCCTGGCGGAAGGCCCGGAACGGATCGCGCCCGAATGGTGGCGGCGGCAGGATGGGCACCTCGGCAAGCTGGGTGGCCTCACCCGCGATTATTACCGGATCGAGGATAGCGAAGGCCGGCGCTACTGGATGTTTCGCCACGGCCTGTTCGACGAAAAAAGCGATCCGCGCTGGTTCCTGCACGGCCTGTTCGCATGACCGTGCCGTCCTTTTTCGCCGAACCGGTCGCGGCCAGCAATTTCAGCTTCCTGCGCGGCGCCTCGTCCGCCGAAGCCATGGTGGGGCAGGCGCACGCGCTCGGCATGGCCGGCATCGGTATCGCCGATCGCAATACCGTGGCCGGCGTGGTCCGCGCCCATCGCGCGTGGAAGCAGGTCGGCGGGCCGGGCGGTGGCTTCCGCCTGATCGTCGGCGCGCGGCTGGTCTTTGCCGATGGCACGCCCGATGTGGTCGCCTATCCCACCACACGGCACGGCTGGGGCCGGCTGACCCGCCTGCTGACGGTCGGCAACCGCCGCGCCGAAAAGGGATCGTGCCACCTGACTCTGGCCGATCTGCTCGACCATTGCGAGGATATGGCGCTGATCGCGATGGACGGCGATGCCGCGCTGCTGCGCACGCTGCGGCAGGCCACCCCGCATCTGTGGCTGGCGGTCACCATGCCCCGCGCCGGGCGCGACGCGCGGCTGCTGGCGCGGCGGCTGGCGCTGGCCACGCAAACCGGCGTTCCACCGATCGCCAGCAACGATGCGCTTTACGCCACGGCGGACACGCGGCCGCTGCACGACGTGCTGACCTGCATCCGCGAGGGGCGGACCTTGCAAACCGCCGGGCGCCTGATGGCCGCCAACGGCGAACGGCATCTGAAGCCCCCGGCGGAAATGGCCCGTCTGTTCCAGGCTTGTCCGCAAGCGCTGGCGGCGACGCGCGACCTGTTCGGTTGCATCGCCTTCACGCTGAACGACTTGCGCTACGAATACCCGCACGAACCCGTTCCCCAAGGCTGGGAACCGCAGGCCTGGCTGGAACATCTGGTCCACGAAGCGGCCATGCGGAAATTCCCCGATGGCCTGCCCGAGGCTTACCGCCGGACGCTGGACGAGGAATTCCGCCTGATCCGCGAGCGCACCTATGCCTATTACTTCCTGACCGTGCATGACGTGGTGCGCCATGCGCGCAGCCTCGATCCGCCGATCCTGTGCCAGGGGCGCGGCAGCGCGGCCAATTCGCTGGTCTGCTATCTGCTGGGCGTGACGCCGATCGATCCGGTGCAAGAAAAGCTGCTGTTCTCGCGCTTCCTGTCCGAGAACCGCAACGAACCGCCCGACATCGACGTCGATTTCGAGCACGAGCGGCGCGAGGAAGTGATCCAGTACATCTACGAACGCTACGGCCGCGAGCGCGCCGGCATCGCCGCCACGGTGATCCACTATCGCCAGCGCAGCGCGATCCGCGAAGTCGGCAAGGCGCTGGGGCTGACCGAGGATGTGACCGCGCGGCTCTCGGGCACGATCTGGGGAAGCTGGGGCAGCGAGGAACTGCCCGAGGCGCGGCTGGGCGAAGCCGGCTTCGATGCCGCCAATCCCGAACTCGCCCGCCTGCGCGATCTGGTCGGCCAGATCCTCCAGTTCCCGCGCCACCTGTCGCAGCACGTCGGCGGTTTCGTGCTGACCCAGGGTCGGCTCGACGAACTCGTGCCGATCCACAATGCGGCAATGCCCGATCGCACCTTCATCGAATGGGACAAGGACGACATCGACGAACTGCAGATCATGAAGGTCGATGTCCTCGCGCTCGGGATGCTCACCTGCATCCGCAAGAGCTTCGACCTGATGCGCCAGTGGCAGCTGGGCGATCACCGGCTGGATACCGTGCCGCAGGACGATGGGGCGACCTATGCCATGCTCCAGAAGGGAGACAGCATCGGCACTTTCCAGGTCGAAAGCCGCGCGCAGATCGCCATGCTGCCCCGGATGAAGCCCGCCACCCTCTATGACCTTGTCATCCAGGTCGCCATCGTGCGGCCGGGTCCGATCCAGGGCGGCATGGTCCACCCTTANNGTGCCGCTGTTTCAGGAACAGGCGATGAAGCTCGCTATCGTCGCCGCCGGGTTCTCCCCGGCCGAAGCCGATGGCCTGCGCCGCGCCATGGCCACGTTCCGCCGCAACGGCACGATCCACAACTACGAGGAGAAGCTGGTCGAAGGCATGGTCAGGCGCGGCTACGAACGCGATTTCGCCGAACGCTGCTTCGAACAGATCAAGGGCTTCGGCGACTACGGCTTTCCCGAAAGCCACGCGCAGGCCTTCGCCTCGCTCGCCTATGTGTCCGCCTGGCTGAAATGCCACTATCCGGCAGTCTTCGCCTGCGCGCTGCTCAACAGCCAGCCGATGGGCTTCTATGCCCCCGCGCAGATCGTGCGCGATGCGCGGGAACACGGCGTTACCGTCCACCCGATCGACGTGGGCGCGAGCACGTGGGACAATACGCTGGAAGGCGCGCGGGTGCTGCGGCTGGGCCTGCGCCAGATCGACGGTTTCCGGCAGGACTGGGCAGAAGCCATCGCCCGCGTGCGCGGCGACGCGCCGTTCGTCTCGATCGAGACGCTGGCCCACCGCGCCGATCTGCCGCCCCGCGCGCTGCACCTGCTGGCCGATGCCGATGCGCTCGGTTCGCTGGGCCATGGCCGGCGCGAGGCGGGGTGGGAAGTGCGCCGGATGCCGCCGGTGCAATTGCCGCTGTTCGCCGCGATGGATGCGCCCGAACTGGGCCGCGAGCGCGACCCCGCCCTGCCCGCGCTGCCGCTTTCGGAAGAAGTGGCGGCCGATTACCAGACGCACCGCCTGTCGCTGAAAGGGCATCCCATGCAGTTCCTGCGCGCCCGCTTTGCCCGGCGGGGCGTGCTTTCCTGCGCCGATGTCAACGCCGCGAAGGACGGCGCGCGCGTGCGCTGCGCCGGCGCGGTGCTGGTCCGCCAGCGGCCGGGCAAGGGCAACGCGGTGTTCATCACGCTTGAGGACGAGACGGGAATCGTCAACGCGCTGCTGTGGGCGCGCGATTTCGAGAAGCAGCGCCGCGCCGTCATGGCCGCGCGGCTGATGGTGATCGCGGGCGAAATCCAGCGCAGCAAGGAAGGCGTCGTGCATCTGATGGCCAGCCGGGTGACCGACGTGACCGCCATGCTCGCCCACCTGTCCGAAACGCAGACCGCACTTGGCCCGCCTTCCCGCGCCGACGAGGCCATCCGGCCCACCATGCCCAATCCGCCCGGCGCCGCCCGCCGGCACCCGCGCGATGTCCGCATTCTGCCGCGTTCGCGTGATTTTCATTGAAAGGGCGCTTTTCTTCCGCCGCGCCTCCAAGCTAGACCGACCGGCGATGACCACGCCCGCGCAACGCCTCAGTCCGGTCTATACCGGGATGCCCGTCACCATCTTCGAACATATGTCCGGCCTTGCCCGCGAACAGGGCGCGATCAATCTGGGCCAGGGCTTCCCGGACGATGCGCCGCCGCCCGAACTGGTCGAGGCCGTCGTCCGCGCCACGCGCGAACGTTCGCACCAGTATCCGCCGATGGCCGGCCTCGCCGAACTGCGCGATGCCGTGGCCGGCTTCTATGCCCGTGCCCAAGGGCTGCCCCTTGCGCGAGACAACGTGATCGTCACCTCCGGCGCGACCGAAGCCGTAGCCGCCGCGATCCTGGCCGTGGTCAGCCCCGGCGACGAGGTGATCCTGTTCGCCCCGGCTTACGACGCCTATGCGCCACTGGTGCGCCGCGCCGGCGGGATACCGGTGTTCGTACCGCTGCGCCCGCCGCACTGGCGCTATTCCCGCGACGCCATCGCCGCCGCGATCACGCCGCGCACCCGCGCGCTCGTTCTCAACGATCCGCTGAACCCCACCGGCACGGTCGCGTCCGACGCGGAACTCGCCGCGCTGGCGGAGCTGTGCGTGGCGCACGACCTGATCGCGATCTGCGACGAAGTCTGGGAGAACGTGCGGTTCGACGGAAAGCCGCACCGTTCGCTGCTGGCCCTGCCCGGCATGGCGGAGCGCACGATCAAGATCGGATCGGCCGGCAAGATCTTCGGCGCCACCGGCTGGAAAGTCGGCTGGATGGTCGCCGCGCCGGCCATGGCCACCGTGCTGGGCCGCGCGCACCAGTTCCTGACCTTCACCACACCGCCGATGCTCCAGTGGGCGCTGGCCGAAGCGCTGGCCGATCCCGCCATCGCCGCCGGGCGTCAGGCCAGCTGGGGCGCCTCGCGCGCCGTGCTGATCGACGGCCTGCGCCGTGAAGGCTTCGTGGTGCTCGACAACGCGGCGACATGGTTCGCCTGCATCGACCTTGCGGCCTCGGGCATCGCGCTCGACGATCGCGCGTTCAGCGAGCGCGCGGTGCGCGAGGCGGGCGTCGCCTCGATCCCGCTCTCCGCGCTGTGGGAAGGCCCCGGCGGCCCCACGTCGATCCTGCGCCTGTGCCACTGCAAGCCGGCGGCGATGCTGGAAGAAGCCGTCCTCCGTCTCGCCCGCTGGCGCGAGAGCCTCTAAACCGCGTTCTTTCACAGGGCGCGCATTGCGCCGCTGGACGACATGGGCCAGCAGCGCCTATCTCCCGGTCCATGGCCGAACCTATTGTTTTCAACCGCCGTGACCTGCTCATGGGACAAGGCGCGCTGGCGCTTTCCGCTACGCTGGCCCCGCTGTTCCCCGCCTGGGCGCGTGGCGCGCACGGCGGTCATCATGGTATGGCGGTCGGCCCCGACGCAACGACCGGCATCGGCGAGGCGCTCAGCGGCGATCGGATCGCGCTGACCATCGGGGAAAGCCGGTTCGCTGTTGGGAAGCGCTCAGCCGCCGCCGTCGGCATCAACGGCTCGATTCCCGGCCCGCTGATCCGCCTGCGCGAAGGGCAGACCGTGCGGATCGACGTGACCAACCGGTTGCGGGAACAATCCTCGATCCACTGGCACGGACTGCTCGTGCCGTTCCAGATGGACGGCGTGCCCGGCCTCAGCTTCCCCGGCATCGATCCGGGCGAGACGTTC
>NZ_DDFB01000053.1:5826-6728 GCF_002336885.1 Novosphingobium sp. UBA1939
TACGATCGCGAATACGTGCTGATGCTGGCCGACTGGAGCCCGCTCCATCCGCACGCGATCATGCGCCAGTTGAAGGCGATGAGCGGCACGTTCAACATGCGCAAGCAGACGCTGTCCGGCCTGCTGGCGGGGCGCGACCAAAGCGCGAAGGACCGCTTCGCCTGGGCCGGGATGCGCATGGACCCGACCGACATTTCCGACGTGACCGGCTCCACCTACAGCTACCTCGTCAACGGGCATGACAGCGCGGCGAACTGGACCGCGCTTTATGCCCCCGGCGAACGGGTGCGCCTGCGCGTGATCAATGCATCCGCCATGACCAACTTCAACTTGCGCATTCCCGGCCTGGCGATGACCGTGATCGCCGCCGACGGACTGGATGTTCAGCCGGTGGAAACCGATGAAATACAGATCGCTATCGCCGAAACCTACGACGTGATCGTCACGCCGGCAGACGCCGGCCCGCATGCGATCGTGGCTGAGGCGCTGGACCGCAGCGGACAGGTACGCGCCACGCTGGCCACCCAGCCGGGGATGGCAGCGCCGATCCCGCCGATCCGCTCCCGCCCGGTCCTCACCATGCGCGATATGGGCATGGATATGAAGGGCATGGGCGAAATGCACCATTCGATGGCCATGCGCGATGGCGCCAACGCGCCGTCGGTGAAGATGGGGCCGGGCGTCGCCATGATCGCGCCGATGCCGGTGAACCGGCTGGCCGACCGCCCCACCGGCCTGGAGGACGTGGACCACCGCGTCCTCACGTATGCCGACTTGCGCGCGCGCGATGCCAACCCGGATAAGCGCACGCCCACGCGAGAGATCGACGTCCACCTGACCGCCAACATGGAACGCTACATGTGGTCGATCGACGGCGAGACGATCTCGGGCGGCGCGAAGCC
>NZ_DDFB01000053.1:6769-21959 GCF_002336885.1 Novosphingobium sp. UBA1939
GGCGGCAAGGTCGCGTTCGATCTCACCGCCGATGCCGAGGGCGACTGGGCGTTCCACTGCCACATGCTGCTGCACATGCACGCGGGGATGATGCGCGTCGTCACCGTGCGCCGCGAAGGGGAGGCGTGACCGTGCGCGCCCTGCCCCTCCTGCTCGCCGCCGCCGCGACGTTCACGCTGGCCATGCCCGCCCACGCACAGGATGCGCACGCCCAGGATGTTCACGCGGGACACGACATGGGCGCCATGGATCATTCGGGCCACCCGATGCAGGGCATGGAGCAGAGCGATCCACACGCGGGGCACGCCATGCCCGCCCCGGATGAAGACGATGCCGACACGCCCGGCGACGCACCGCCTCCCCCCGTCCCCACCGACCATCCGGCCGACCGCTTCTTCGATCCCGCGCGCATGGCCGCTGCGCGTGCCGATCTGGCAAGGGAAGGCCGCTTCTTCGGCAACGCGCTGATCGTCGACCGGCTGGAATACCGCGCCGTCCGGGGGCGTGACGGCTATGGCTGGCAAGGCGAGGCCTGGATCGGCGCCGATCTGGACAAGCTGGTCATCGCCAGCGAAGGCGAAGGCGCGTTCGGCGAAACGGCGGAGCGGGTCGAACTGCGCGCCCTCTGGCGCCACGCCATCGCGCCCTATTTCAACGTGGAAGCCGGGGTCCGCCACGATTTCCAGCCGGGGCCGCAGCGCACCTACGCCACGTTCGGGATAGACGGCTTGGCCCCCTACTGGTTCGATGTGGAGGCGCAACTGCTGGTCTCGGACAAGGGTGATGTCCACGCCCGCGTCGAAGGCAGCTACGACCTGCGGCTGACCAACCGCCTCATCCTCCAGCCCGCCGTGGAACTCGACGCGGCGTTCCAGGACGTGCCCGAACTGCGCACCGGCGCGGGCTTCGACCGGCTCGAAGCCGGGGCGCGGCTGCGCTACCAGATCACCCGCCAGCTAGCGCCCTACATCGGCGTCCACTGGGAACGTCGGCTCGGTGAAACCGCCCGCCTTGGCGCGTTGGCGGGCGAAAGGGCCTCGACCGTCAGCCTGGCGATCGGCGTCCGAAGCTGGTTCTAGGCAGCGAGGCGCGATGACCAATCGCCGAAAGCCTGATCGAACCACGTTTGGCTGCCTTGTGGTCGGTACTTTCCTGCTCATGCTTGCCCTAATGGGCGTTCTGAACGCTATCGTTGTACTGTAACCGTCCCACCTATCACTCACCCCGTCGCCCCCTCAAAACGGCAGTTCCGCCTGCTGCCGCCCCGCCTCCCCGGACTGCGGCTCTGCATCGTCGTCGTCGTGATCGCCTTCCAGCGCGGAGAGCGTGAGGCCCATCAGCCGGATCGGTTGCGGCAGGGGCAGCACGGCTTCCAGCAGATCGCGCGCCATGGAGGCGAAGACGGTCTTGTCCGCCACCGCGCGCGGGGACGATTTCGCCCGCGTCATATTGGTGAAATCGATGGACTTCATCTTGAGCGTGACTGTTCGGCCCTGCGCGCCCGCCCGTTCGATACGGTCCCATACGATGTCGATGATCCGCTCCAGCGCCTCCCGCAAGGCAGGGCCGGAAGACAGGTCACGATCGAACGTCCGCTCGCCGCCCACCGATTTGCGTGGCCTGTCGGCGCGCACCCGGCGCAGGTCTATCCCGCGCGCGGCGCGATAGAGGTAATCCGCCAGGCTGCCGAAATGGCTCCGCAGGAACGCCAGGTCCTTCGCCAGCAGGTCCGCGCCCGTTTCGATCCCCAGCCCCGCCATCTTCTCCGCGCCGCGCGGACCAATGCCATGGAAGCGGCGCACTGGCAGGCCGGCGACGAAGGCCGCGCCCTCGCCCGGCCGGATCACGCACAGGCCATCGGGCTTGTTCTGGTCGCTCGCCAGCTTGGCCAGGAACTTGTTGTACGACACCCCCGCGCTCGCGGTCAGCCCGGTTTCCGCGCGGATGCGCTGGCGGATCAATTCGGCGATGCGCGTGGCGGAGCCGATCCCGCGGATGTCGTCGGTGACGTCGAGATAGGCCTCGTCCAGCGCCAGCGGTTCGACGTGCGGCGTGTAGTCGTGAAAGATCGCGCGGATCTGCTGCGATACACCGCGATAGACATCGAACCGGGGCTTGCGGAAGATCAGGTCGGGGCACAGCCGCGCCGCCCGGACCGATGGCATGGCGGAGCGCACGCCAAATACCCGCGCCTCGTAGCTTGCCGCCGCGACCACTCCACGCTCCGACGAACCGCCGACCGCCACCGGCTTGCCCTTGAGGGCAGGATCGTCGCGCTGTTCGACGCTGGCATAGAAGGCATCCATGTCGACATGGATGATCTTGCGCAGCCCGTCGCCGGACTCTTCCTCGCCGGGATCGTTTCGCGCCGGTTCCATGATTTGCAGGCTAGCCTATTTCGCCCCAGGGCATAAAGGGCTGGGGTGAATCCCCCGAACGGACTACCCCGATTTCAATGACTAGCGAGAACCACCACCAGCCAGAGGAAACGCCGGGAACGCCCAGGGGACGCGAATTCGTGGCGATGATGGCCATGCTGATGGCGCTGCAGGCGCTGGCGATCGACGGCATGCTGCCGGCGCTGGGCCAGATCGCGCACGACCTGAACGTGACCGACCCCAACCGACGGCAACTGGTGGTGGGCGTGTTCCTGCTCTCCGCCGGCGTGGGAGCGCTGCTGCCCGGCACGCTGGCGGACCGCTTCGGCCGGCGCCCCGTGGTGCTGACCAGCCTGGGCCTATACATCGCGTTCTCGCTGGCCTGCGCGATGGCGCGGGATTTCGATACGCTGCTGGTGCTGCGGGCGCTGCAGGCGGTCGGCAGCTCGGGCGTTACGGTTCTGCCCGGTGCGATCATCCGGGATCGCCACAGCGGCGATCGCATGGCGCGAATGCTGTCGACGATCTCGGTGGTGTTCATGGTCGTGCCGATGCTGGCGCCCAGCGTGGGGCAGTTCGTGCTGCTGTTCGCGGGGTGGCGCTGGATTTTCATCATGCTGGCGGTGATGGCCGCGCTGGTCGGGCTGTGGGTCGCCCTCAGGCTCGACGAGACGCTGCGGCCGGAATTCCGGCAGCCGATCAATCCGACGGCGATCGTGGTGAACATGATCGCCGCCGCCTCGAACCGCGCGTCGATCGGCTATGTGCTTGGCGGATCGCTGATGTTCGGCGCGCTGCTGGGCTACATCAATTCCTCGCAACAGCTGGTCGCGGAACACTTCGGCGCGGGCAGCGCGTTCCCTCTGCTGTTCGGCGCGACGGCGGTGACGATGGCCTGCGCCAGTTTCTCCAACTCGCGCATCGTCGAACGCTTCGGCGCACGGCGCGTGTCACACACGGCGCTGTTCGTCTACATCGGCGTAAGCTGTCTGCAGGTGTTCTTCGCCACGCGCCCGCACCAGACGCTGTGGCAGTTCATGCCGCTGATCGCGATGAACATGTGCCTGATGGGATTCGTCGGCGCCAATTTCAGCTCGATCGCGCTCCAGCCCTTCGCCAAGATCGCCGGCGCGGCCAGTTCGGTCCAGGCGTTCATGCGGATGGCGCTCGGCTCGTTCATCGGCATGATGATCGGGCAGGCGTTCGACGGCACCGCGCGCCCGCTCGCGGTTTCCTTCCTGGCCGCCGGCATTCTTGCCCTGATGCTGGTGCTGTTCAGCGAGAAGGGACGCCTGTTCCGCCGCCTGCACCCGCCCGGAACGCCGCGCATCATCGTCGACCACTGAGGCAGCAGGCTTCGCGCCCGACGCGGATCAGTCCGTCAGCGCGGCGATCAGCGCCTTGACCTTTTTCTGCCGCCATTGCGGCAGCGGCGCCACCAGCCAATAGCCGCGCCGGCTCGGCTCGGCTCCGCCCACGGCGGCGACACGCCCTTCGGCAAGGGCAGTCTGCGCCAGCAGCACCGGCACGCGCGCCTTGCCCAGCCCGGCGGCGGCGGCGCTGATCGCGGTGCCGGCATCGCCGACCGAAAATGCCACGTCCGCACCTTCACCGCCCGGCGCGGGATCGCCCGGCCAGCCGATCCACGGCGCGTCGCCGCCATCGCTGCCGACGGCCGTCACGACGATCACCGCCGCTTCGCCCAGTGCGATCCCTTCCAGATCGCCCGGCCCTTCGGCCCAGCGCACGGCCAGATCGAGATTGGCTTCGGTGAAATCGATGTCCACATCGCCCCCCACCAGCGCGAAGCGCAACTGGTCGTTGCTTGCGCGGAAGCTGGCAAGGCGTGGGGAAAGCCAGGCGGCGAACACGTCGCGCGGGCAGGCGATGGTATAGACATGGCTCGATTGGCCGGCCTGCATCGCCTGCACGCCTTCCTCGAACCGCAGGAAGCCTTCGCGGATCGCATCCAGCCCGGCTAGCGCCTCGTCGGTCAGTTCCAGACCCTTGGAGGTGCGACGGAACAGGACCACGCCAAGCAGGTCTTCCAGCGCGCGGATCTGCTGCCCCACGGCCGCCGGCGTCACCGCCAGCTCATCGGCCGCGCGGGTGAACGAAAGGTGCCGCGCCGCCGCATCGAGCACGCGCAGGCCATTGAGCGGCAGGTGCGTCCGCTTCATCCTCGTTTCCTTCCCTGCGTCAGTTCGCGGTGGCCGGAGCGGCCAGCGGGAAGAACGGGATCGCCACTTCGAACAGCGATCCGTCCGGGCGCTGCATGGTGTAGTGCCCTTCCATGCTGCCCTGCGGCGTGCCGAGCGGACAGCCGGAAACGTAATCGTGCGTCTGCCCCGGTTCGAGCAACGGCTGTTCGCCCACCACGCCTTCGCCATCGACGAAGTTCACGTTGCCGCGCCCGTCGGTGATCCGCCAGTGGCGCGACAGAAGCTGGAACCGCTGCGCCGAGTCGTTCTCGATGCGGATGTGATAGACCCAGAACCATTTGCCCGCATCTACGCGGGATTGTTCGGGCAGGAAATTGACCGCGACCCGGACGGTCACGCCCTCCGTCACTGCGGCATGCTGGAAGAGCTGCTTCATACCTTGGGAGCCTATCGCACATCGGCTCCGGTTCCAATCAAGGAATTGTCGCGCTTGCCGGAATGCGATTTGGCCCCCACAGGAAAACGCGATGCACATTCGCGCGCCCGCCATCCTCTGCGCCGTCCGCGCCCACGGCGAACACGGGGCCGTGGTGCGCCTGCTGACCGCCGATCACGGGCTTGTCGCCGCCTATGTCGCGGGTGCGCGCGGACGGGAAATGCGACCCTTGCTGATCCCGGGTAACGTGCTGGACGCCGATCTGCGCGCGCGCAACGACAGCCAGCTTCCCTCCGCGCGGATCGAACTCGTCACCAGCCGGGGGCCATGGCTGACCGAACCGCTGCCCAGCGCGGCGATCGGCTGGGCCTGCGCGCTGACCGCCGCGACCTTGCCCGAAGGCTATCCCTATCCCGCGCTTCACGCCGCGCTGGGGGCGACGCTCGACGCGATATGCCACGCTCCTTCCGCGCGCGGCTGGGCACGGGCGCTGGCGGGGTATGAAGCGCTGCTGCTGCGGGAAGTGGGCTATGGAGCAGCCCCCGCCCCGCCGGCGGACGAGGACTGGCCGGCGCTCCTGAACCGCCTGGACCGGCATGGCACGGCCATCGGGAACCGCCTGCTTGCCGATCGCCACCGCGATGTTATGGCGGCCCGCGCGATTCTGCTGGACCGGCTGAAACGCATGGACGCTTGATTGAGGGATGCACATGAAGATCGCAGTTCTGCCGGGCGACGGCATCGGCCCCGAAGTGACGCACGAAGCGGTACGGGTGATCGAAGCGCTTGGCCTGGGCGATATCGCCATGGAGCAGGCCCCGGTCGGCGGCGCGGCCTACAAGGCCCATGGCCATCCCCTGCCCCCTGCGACGCTGGAGATCGCGCGCCAGTCCGATGCCATCCTGTTCGGCGCGGTGGGCGATCCCGATTGCGACGCGCTGGACCGGCATCTGCGCCCCGAACAGGCGATCCTGGGGCTGCGCAAGGAACTGACGCTGTTCGCCAACCTGCGCCCGGCCAAGGTGTTCAAGGGCCTTGAAGATCATTCCGCGCTGCGCCCCGAAGTCGCTTCCGCCATCGATCTGCTGATCGTGCGCGAACTCAACGGCGACGTCTATTTCGGCGAAAAAGGCTTCCGCACCACCGCGAGCGGCGAACGCGAAGGCTATGACGTGATGTCCTATTCGGAAAGCGAGGTGCGTCGCATCGCCCACGTTGCCTTCCGCGCCGCGCGCACCCGCGCGCACCGCGTCTGCTCGGTGGACAAGGCCAACGTGCTCGAAACCTCGCAGCTGTGGCGCGACGTGATCGTCGAAGTCGCAAAGGAATATCCCGACGTCACGCTCGATCACATGTACGTGGACAACGCGGCGATGCAGCTGGTGCGCAACCCCGGCCAGTTCGACGTGATGGTCACCGGCAACCTGTTCGGCGATATCCTGTCCGATCAGGCCAGCATGTGCGTCGGCTCGATCGGAATGCTCGCCTCGGCCTCGCTTGGCGAGCGCCAGACCGAATACGGCACGTTCGGCCTGTACGAACCGATTCACGGCTCCGCGCCCGACATCGCCGGCAAAGGCCTGGCCAACCCGATGGCCACCATCCTGTCCGCCGCGATGCTGCTGCGCCACTCGCTGGGGCTGGCCGAACAGGCCGACCGTATCGAACGCGCCGTGGCAGCCGCGCTGGAAGACGGCGTGTTCGGCCGCGATCTTGGCGGAACGGCGGGCACGACGGAAATTGGTGACGCCGTGCTGGCAAGGCTGTAAAGGCCCGCCCCTTATGATCGAACTCGCTGTCATCCTGCCCACGTTCAAGGAACGCAAGAACCTTGCCCCCATGGTCGCCCGGCTCGACGCCGCGCTGGCCGGCATCGCGTGGGAAGCCATCTTCGTCGACGACAACAGCCCGGACGGCACCTCAGACGAAGCCCGCGCCATCTCGCAGCAGGATGCGCGCATCCGCGTAATCGAGCGCTTCGGGCGGCGTGGCCTTGCCTCCGCCGCGATCGAGGGCATGTGCGCCACCGCCGCCCCGATCGTCGCGGTGATGGACGCCGATGGCCAGCACGATCCCGCCCTGCTTCCTGAAATGCTAGCGGCGGTGAAAAGCGGGGAATACGACCTCGCCTACGCCTCGCGCTTCGCCGAAGGCGCCAGCGTCGATGCCTGGGGCCGGCCCGATCGCGTCAAGGCATCGGGCCTCGCCAACCGGATCGCCCGCAAGGTGACCGGCGTGCAACTGTCCGACCCGATGAGCGGCTTCTTCATGCTGCGCGCCGAAACGCTGCGCGCCGATGCGCACCGCCTTTCCGGCGTGGGCTTCAAGATCCTGCTCGACATTCTCGCCACGGTCGATGCGCCGCTGCGCGTCAAGGAACTGCCGCTGCATTTCGCGGCCAGGCTGGACGGGGAATCCAAGCTCGACCAGACGGTCGTGTTCGAATTCCTCATCGGCCTTTACGACAAGTGGCTGGGCCGCTTCATCCCCACCCGCTTCGCCCTGTTCGGCACTGTGGGCGCGCTGGGCGTGGGCGTACAGATGAGCGCGCTGTGGCTGGTACTGCACCTGCTGCTGGGCGAACGCTTCGTCTATGGCCACTGGTCCAGCAACGTGACCTTCAACGTGGCCAACACGATCGCCGCCGTGATCGCGATGACCTTCAACTTCGTGCTGAACAACGAGCTGACCTATTCCGACAAGCGGCTGCGCGGCTTCGTCCCGCTGATGCGCGGCTGGGCCAAGTTCGCCATGACCTGCTCGCTGGGCCTGCTCACCAACGTCGGCTCGGCGGCGGCGCTCAAGGCCATGGGCTTCCACGATTTCGTCGCGGTGATCGTGGGCATCGTGCTGGGTTCGGTGTGGAACTTCGCGCTTTCGTCCAAGTTCGTCTGGGGCAAGTACTGATCCGGTGAACGGCGCGCGCCTGCCCCGGCCGCAGGCCGCGCTGCTACTACTGACAGCAGCGGGCGCGCTGTTCAGCCTGATCGATACGCCCTTCCCGCACCTTGCGCCGCTGCAGAACCTGCCGACGCTGGTGATTGCCGGCGGCCTGGCGCTGGCGCTGCGCCGCTGGCCGATCCCGACCGGCGCCGTGGCCTGCATCTGCCTGTTCCTCGCGCTGCACACGCTGGGCGGCCGCTACATCTATTCCAACGTGCCATACGATGCCTGGGCGCGCGCGCTGGGCCTGCCCGCGCCGGGTGACCTGTTCGGCCTGCGCCGCAACAGCTATGATCGGCTGGTCCATTTCAGCTTCGGGCTGCTGATGGTGCCACCCGTATCGGCATGGCTCGCGCGCCACGGCGGCGTGCGACGGGGCCTGTCGGTCTATCTCGCCGTCGAATTCGTGCTGGGCGTCAGCGCCTTCTACGAAATCTTCGAATGGCTGCTGACGGTCGTCATGGCCGGCGCTGACGCGGACGCCTACAACGGTCAGCAGGGCGATATGTGGGACGCGCAGAAGGACATGGCCTGCGCCGCCGTCGGAGCGGTCTGCACCGCGCTGTGGCTCACCCTACGCCGCAAGTAGCGCGCGCCTTACAGCTTGCCGAACTTCGCCTCGTAGCCGGCGGTGTCACCACTGGCGAGGAACTTGCATTGCTCCACCCAGTTGTCGCGCGTCGCGCGGCCGGCGAAGGTGCCTAGGCGCGCATCGATCGCCTTGATGTCTTCGTCGGTCCAGGCGGCGATCTGGGCATAGCGGGTCACGCCCAGTTCGGTCAGCGCTGCGCGCAGCTTGGGGCCTACGCCCTTGATTTTCGAAAGGTCGTCCGCTTCATCATCAGCCGATGCCGCAACCTGCGTCAGTTCGCTGGTCGCGGCGGCGGCCACCACTTCGCCCAGACCCGCCATCAGCTCCACGCCCGGCGGAGGCGTGATCGCGGGAATGGCGGCGGCGGGCGGCGCATCGATCAGCGCGGTGTTGCGCTGCGCGGGCGCCGCGCCTTCGGACAGAACGTCATCGAATTCACGCCGGGTGGGAGCCGGCTTTACCCGCCCGAACAGCCACCAGATGACCAGCAGCGCCAGCACCACGGCCGCGCCCGCCACAATCCAGTTCGCCTCGATCCAATCGACCATGAAACGCTCCCCAACCCGGCGCACCGGACATCCCCCGGCAAGCCTTACACGCCCGCGCCTTTCCCACGGCGCGGGCGTGTTGCCAAGTCAGATCAACGGGTGAGCGGGCCGGTCAAGCACGCTATTCCTTCTGCAGCGATCCGGCGACCGACACCAGCTTGCCGAATTCCTGCCGCCAGTAATCGCGCTGCGGCCCCGCCAGCCGGACAATATCGGGCCAGGACCATGCCCCCAGCATGGTATCGCCGCGCAGCTTCTGGCCGAACGCGGCCACCGCCACGGCAAAGGCCATGTCGCCCGAAGGGGCGGCGGCGCCCGCCAGCAGTCGCGTCGGTACCGGCCGCTCGATCAGGCGCGAGGCGGTCTCGCGCGGCAGCTTGTAGCGCAGCTTGACCGTGGCCATTTCGCCCGCCTTCGTGGTGGCGGCCACCGCCGGCGCATCCTCGTACTTGCGCGGCGCGATCCAGCCCTTGCCGCCCGTCGGCACCACCTCGTAGATCGCGGTGACCTGATGGCTGGCGCCGATCTCGCCCGCATCGACCTTGTCGTTGTCGAAGTCCTCCTCGCGCAGCGCGCGGTTCTCGTAGCCGATCAGGCGGTATTGCGAGACCACGGCGGGATTGAACTCCACCTGGATCTTTACGTCGCTGGCGATGGTGAACAGCGTGGACGCCATCTGCTCGGCCAGCACCTTGCGGGCCTCCAGCGCGCTGTCGATATAGGCGTAGTTGCCGTTCCCGTGATCGGCGACCTGTTCCATCATCGCTTCGTTGTAGTTGCCCTGCCCGAAGCCCAGCGTAGTCAGCGTGATACCGCTGTCGCGCTCGCGCTCGACCATCTGCAGCAGCGCCTTGGTGTCGGACACGCCCACGTTGAAATCGCCGTCGGTGGCCAGCAGGATGCGGTTCACGCCGCCGTCGATGAACGATCCGCGCGCCACCTGATAGGCCAGTTGCAGCCCCGCGCCGCCCGCCGTCGAACCGCCCGCGTTCAGCCGGTCGAGCGCGGCGCGAATCTTCGCCTTGTCGTTGGTCGGCTCCAGCACCATGCCCGCCGCGCCGGCATAGACCACGATCGAGACGCGGTCCTTCTCGCCCAGTTCGTCGGCCAGCCCCGCCAGCGCGCTCTTGACCAGCGGCAGCTTGTCCGGATCGCTCATCGAGCCCGAAACGTCGACCAGGAACACCAGATTCGCCGGCGGGCGGCTTGCACGGGGCAGGTCATAGCCGCGCAAGCCCACGCGCAGCAGGCGCGTATCCGGGTTCCATGGGGTGACCACCACGTCGGTCGTCACGCTGAACGGTGCCTCGCGCTTTTCGGGCAGCGGATAATCGTAGCGGAAGTAGTTGATCAGTTCCTCGGTCCGCACCGCGTCCTTCGGCGGCATCTGGCCTTGCGACAGGAAGCGGCGGACATTGGCGTAGGCGCCCGTGTCGACGTCGATCGAGAACGTGGAGACCGGCTCGGCCCGCGTCAGATGGACCGGGCTGACCTCCTTGCCGTCATAGCGCTCGTTGCCCGGATCGGACGGCACCACCACGGGCGGGACGAACGCCTTGCCCCGCACCGCTTCGGCGCGGGCAATGGCCGGCGCTGGCGCGTACATCGGCGGCGGAGGCGGCGGCGGTGATGCTGGCGGTGTCTGGAGGTTGGCTACGGGACCGGCGCGCTGCGCGGTTACCACGACGTCGTTCGCCGTCTCGTCCACACCCTGCGCGGCGCCCACGGCCTTCTCCGGCGCGGCTTGCTTCGCGGCGCACCCGGCCAGCAGGGCAACGGCGGTCGAAAGCGCCACGGCGGCCTTGAATCCTCTCATGCTACGGTCCCCTTCTCCATCCGATCCTCGAAGGGAAGAACACCGTCCGCGCCGTGAATGGTGACTGAACGTTGCGAGACGTTGCCGCGCCGTTACTGGTGGGCTCAGGCCGTCTGCTTGCGGAACAGCACGCGGTCTTCCGGCCCGAATCCGCGCTTCCAGATGACAAGGCAATAGACGCCCAGGATGGCCGGGATGCCGAAGGCGAGTTCCGCCCATTCCGGCAGCATCTTGACGAACCAGCCGACCAGCACCGCCGGCACCGCCGCCCACACCAGCGCCCAGCGCCAGTTGTTGATGCTCTCGCCCAGAATGCGCGAAAGCAGCCGCGCCTTGAGCAGAGAGGACAGCGCGAGCGACAGGGCGAGCGCGGCGGCCGCGGCCGCGGCCTGCACCAGCGTGTTGAAGCCCATGTTCTTCGCCAGCAGGATCAGTCCCACAGTCAGCGCGGCCTGCAGACCGATCGTGCCCAGGCTGATCCACAGGTTGCGCACCCGCGCGACGTAGATCAGCGCGGCCTCGCTCACCACCGCGGTCGCCGCGACGACCTCGGCGGTCAGCAGCAATGCCAGCGCGCCGGTGCCGGCCACGAAGTGCGGTCCGACCAGCCCCATCACGCCGGTCCCCGGAATGCCCAGCGCCAGCGCGATGCCGGCCTGCGCGGCGGTGATCCAGAATCCGGCCTGGCACACCTGCCGGGCGATCGCGGCATAATTGCCTTCACGCAGATTGCGGGTGATGACCGGGCCGAGAATCGGCTCGAAGCTGGTCTTGAGCTTCTGTGGCAGCGAGGCGACCTGTTGCGCCACATAGTATACGCCCACCGCCGCCGGCGGCGCGAACGTGCCCAGGATGAAGATGTCGAGCTTGCGGGTGCCCCATTCCACCGCATCCGCGCCGGCCAGCGGCAGGTTGCGCCCCGCCAGCCGCAGGAGATCGCCGGGGCGCGGCGACCACACGCGCGGCAGGCCATAGCTGCGCAGCAGCGGCACGAAGGCCGTCAGCGTCGCCCCGAAGATCGACGCGACATAGGACAGGATCAGCCCACTCTCACGCAGCGGGAAGTAATAAGTGCCCGCCAGCCACAGCCCACCCGCCGCGATCGACAGCGTCCACGGCTCCACAACCGCCCGTGCGCGAACCGTGGTGCCCACGTCGAAGCGATAGGCCAGGGCCGCCAGCGCGATATCGCCCAGCGCCAGCGGCAGGATCGTCAATGGCAGCAGCCGTTGCAGCGGCGTGAATTCGCCGCTGGGGAACATCGGCGCCGGGAAAACATAAAGCAGCACCGCCAGCACTGCGGAAACCAGGCCGGAAAGCAGCAGGGCGTCGGCCACCACCGCCGCTGCAGGCCGATCGTCCTTGGCCAGTTGCTGCGCCAGCCCGCGCTTCTGCCCCAGCGTCGCCAGTTGCGCGGCCAGTTCCACCGCGATCGTGGCCGAGGCGAAGCGCCCCAGCTCGTCCGCGCCATAGAGGCGTCCGGCGATGAACAGGAACGGGATGCGCGCCGCCAGACGCAGCAGGAAGCCGAAGAAATTCGTCCTCCCGCCCTTGGCCAGCGCGGCAATATCGTTCTGTTCGGTATCGTCAGCCAAGCGGGTTTTCCGCGCGCAGGGGGCGAGACAGCAGGTGTGCGACCACCTCGCGCGCCGGCATCCGGCCATCGAGCAGCGCCGCCACGGCTTCCACGATCGGCATTGAAATGCCCTTGCTTCGGGCAAGGTCCGCCAGCACCGGCGCGGTGAACGCGCCTTCCGCCACCGTGGCCCGGTCCGCCAGTGCGGCTGCCGCGCTCGTGCCTTCGCCCAGCGCCTTGCCCAGCGAAAAGTTGCGGCTGGAGGTGGACGAACAGGTCAGCACCAGATCGCCAAGGCCCGACAGCCCCGAGAGCGTTTCCGCCTGCGCGCCCATCGCCATGCCGAAGCGCTGCATTTCGGCAAAGCCCCGGCTGATCAGCGCGGCGCGGGCATTCTGGCCCAGTTGCAGCCCATCGACCACGCCGCAGGCGATGGCCAGCACGTTCTTGACCGCGCCGCCGATCTCCGCTCCGGTCACGTCGTCCGAATAGTAAGGGCGAAACGTCGGCCGGGCGATAGCGGCGGACAGCCGTTGCCACTGCGCCTCGCCGCCCGCACAGGCCAGCGTGATCGCGGTGGGCAGGCCCGCCGCCACCTCGTGCGCGAAAGTCGGCCCGGACAGCACGGCGATCTCGGCATCGGGCGCCACGTCGCGCGCCACGTCGGCCATCAGCCGCCCCGTGCCCGCCTCGATTCCCTTGGCGCAGAGCACCAGATCGCCGCCCTTGCGCCCCATCGCGCCCAGCACCGACGCCAGATGCTGTGCCGGCGTCACCACCAGCAGCACGGGAAGTGCCGCCAGTTCCGCCAGATCGCCGGTGGCGCGGATGGTGGGATGCAGCGTCGCCGAAGGCAGGAACAGCGCGTTGCGCCGTTCGGTGTTGATCTGATCGACCAGTTCGGCCTCGCGCGCCCAAAGCAGCACAGCGCGCCCGTCGCTGGCCAGAGTCTGCGCCAGCGCGGTGCCCCATGCCCCCGCGCCGACGACGCCGATCGCGGCGCTGTCCCCGGCCCCCACTCCCTGGCTCATGCCTTCACCCCCGCGCCGCGCACCGGCGCGGCATTGGCATCGAGCGGCCAGCGCGGGCGCGCCGGCAGATCGAGCGGGTCCGTATATCCCAAAGCGAAGCGTTCCGCGCCAGCCCAGCCGATCATCGCGGCATTATCTGTGCACAGCTTGCCCGGCGGCGCCACCAGCCGCAGGCCGAAACCGGCGGCCAGCGTTTCCAGCGCCCCGCGCAACGCGGCGTTGGCCGCCACGCCCCCCGCCACCACCAGCGCGCTCATGCCCTCCGCTCCGGAATCCCGCACCGACTCCAGTGCCAGTCTGGTCCGGTCGATCACGCAATCGATCGCGGCCTGCTGGAACGAGGCGGCAATATCGGCATCGGCATGAAGGCCCGAATCCTTGGCGCGCATCACCGCGCTCTTCAGGCCGGCGAACGAGAAATGCGGCTCCCCGCTGCCCACCAGCGGGCGCGGCAGCGGCACTGCGCGCGGATCGCCCTCGCGCGCCAGGCGCTCCACCGCCGGTCCGCCCGGATAGCCGAGGCCCAATATCTTGGCCGTCTTGTCGAAGGCTTCGCCCAGCGCATCGTCGATCGTCGTGGCCAGCCGGCGATAATCGCCCAGTCCGCGCACTTCCAGGATCTGGCAATGCCCGCCCGAAACGAGCAGCAGCAGATAGGGATAGGCCAGATCGGGATCGGCCAGGCGCGGCGACAGCGCGTGCCCTTCCAGATGATTCACGCCGATCAGCGGCTTGTCCGCCGCCATGGCCAGCGCCTTGCCGGTGACCAGCCCCACCATCACGCCGCCGATCAGACCCGGCCCGGCCGTCGCGGCGATGGCGTCCATGTCCTCCAGCGTCAGGCCCGCGTCGGCGAGTACCGCGCCCACCATCGGCGCGATCACTTCGGCATGCGCGCGCGCGGCGATCTCGGGCACCACGCCGCCATAGGGCGCGTGCTCGTCGAGCTGGGCACGCACGACATTGGACAGAATCGCGCCATGGCCGGCCGCGTCGATGCGCACGACGGCAGCGGCCGTCTCGTCGCAGGTTGTCTCGATACCCAGTACCAGCATGAAATCCCTGTCCGGCCGAAAGCGCCCGGTGCAAATGGTTGACGCCGGTGCGTCAAAAGACATGGCGCGACGCGGGGCTTCCGGTATGGGGTTCCATCGCTATGATCGCGCGCTTCGCGTATCACCGGACCTTGCTATGGCGCAATCGCCCTTCCTCCGCATCGGCACCCGCGGTTCCGCCCTGGCCCTCGTCCAGGCGAATCAGGTGCGCGCCTCGCTCGCCCGGGCGCATGGCGTCGACGAGACGGATATCGCCGTCGAAATCATCAAGACGAGCGGCGACGCCATTCTCGACCGTCCGCTGTCGGAGGCCGGCGGCAAGGGCCTGTTCACNNGCGCGAGGACGTGCGCGACGGTTTCATCGGCCACAAGGCCCTGACCATCGCGGAACTGCCGGAGGGCGCGGTGGTCGGGTCGGCTTCGCTGCGTCGGCAGGCCCAGATCCTGCGCGAGCGGCCGGACCTCAAGGTCGTCGTCTTTCGCGGCAATGTGCCGACCCGGCTCGAAAAGGTCGGCAATGGCAGCGTCGCGGGCACGCTGCTCGCCATGGCTGGCCTCAGGCGGCTGGCGCTGGCTTCCCACGTCACCGAGATCATCCCGGCGGACCGCTTCCTGCCGGCGGTCGGGCAGGGCGCCATCGCCATCGAGGCGCG
>NZ_DDFB01000090.1:0-3817 GCF_002336885.1 Novosphingobium sp. UBA1939
GCCGGCGCACCAGTCGCGGCGGGCGTGGCGCTCTGCGCGGGCCGGGGGGCTGGCGTCGCGTCCTGCCCGCAGCCGCCTAGCGTCACCACCGTCCCCGCCATCACCAGAAGGATGCTAGCCTTCCCGACGTTCACGCCTTTTCCTTTCCCACCAATCCATTCGTTCGCGCACCTGTCTTTCAAAACCGCGCTCCACCGGGCGGTAATAGTGCTGCGCCCCCATGCCTTCCGGCCAGTAGTCGGCGCCGGAGAAGCCGTCTTCCGCGTCGTGGTCATAGGCATAGCCAGCACCATAGCCGATGTCCTTCATCAGCCGGGTCGGCGCGTTGAGGATATTGGCCGGCGGCATCAGCGATCCCGTTTCCTTCGCGCTTTTCCAGGCTTCCTTTTGCGCGACATAGGCCGCGTTCGATTTGGGCGCCGTGGCGCAATAGAGGCAGGCCTGGACGATGGCCAGTTCGCCTTCGGGGCTGCCGAGAAAATCGTAGGCGTCCTTGGCGGCAAGGCACTGGACCAGCGCCTGCGGGTCGGCCAGGCCGATATCCTCGCTGGCGAATCGGACCAGCCGGCGCAGCACGTAGAGCGGCTCCTCGCCCGCCGTCAGCATCCGCGCGAGGTAATAGAGCGCCGCCTGCGCGTCCGATCCGCGCAGCGCCTTGTGCAGCGCGGAGATCAGGTTGTAATGCCCGTCGCGGTCCTTGTCGTAGACCGCCACGCGGCGCATCAGGAACTTCGACAGCGCATCGGGATCGAGCGGTTCGGTCAGCGAAACGTCAAACAGCGTTTCCGCCTGGTTGAGCAGGAAGCGCCCGTCGCCATCGGCCGAGGCGACCAGCGCCTCGCGCGCGGGGCCGGTAAGCGGGAGGCGCAGCCCGGTAATCTCTTCGGCGCGCCGCAGCAATTCGCCGAGCGCGGCAGCATCCAGCCGGTGCAGGATCAGCACTTGCGCGCGGCTGAGCAGCGCGGCGTTGAGCGCGAAACTGGGATTCTCCGTAGTCGCGCCGACCAGCGTGACCGTGCCCTTCTCCACGAACGGCAGGAAACCGTCCTGCTGGGCGCGGTTGAAGCGGTGGATCTCGTCCACGAACAGCAGCGTACGCCGGCCGGTGAGCGCCATCGCCTCGGCCTCGGCGAAGGCCTTCTTCAGGTCGGCCACACCCGAGAAGACCGCACTGATCGCCACGAAGCGCATGTTCACGGCATCGGCGAGCAGGCGCGCGGTGCTGGTCTTGCCGGTGCCCGGCGGCCCCCACAGGATCATCGAGGAAAGCTTGCCCGCCGCCACCATCCGCCCGATCGCGCCTTCCGGCCCGGTCAGGTGCTCCTGCCCGATCACGTCGGCCAGCGTGCGCGGGCGCAGGCGGTCGGCCAGCGGCCCGTCGTCGCGCGGCTCCGATGGTGGCGTATCGGCCGGGGGAGAGGCGAACAGGTCGGTCATCTGCGTTCGTGATAGGGCGTAACCCGCATGGGGGGCAGATAGCGCACCGCAAAAATTTTTCATCCCCGCTCTTGCGCAACATTCAATAAGATATATCTTAGAAGCATCGTGATATACGGAGTAAAGACATTGCGACACGAACAACACCGCTGCGGCCTCGATCACGGCCGCAACCACGGACGCGGTTTCGCCGCGCGTGGCATGATGAAGATGATGATGGGCGGACGCGGTCCGTTCGGCCGGGGTTTCGGCGATTTCGGCGGCGGCTTTGGCGGCTGGGATGACGAATCGGGCGGCCGGGGCGGTCGCGGCGGCGGCAGGGGACGCGGGCGGATGTTCGCCGGCGGCGAACTGCGGCTGGTGCTGCTGCGCCTCGTGGCCGAACAGGATCGCCACGGCTATGAACTGATCAAGGCGATCGAGGAACTGACCGGCGGCGAATACGCCCCCAGCCCCGGCGTGGTCTATCCCACGCTCAGCCTGCTGGTGGACGAAGGCCTTCTGGCCGAAGTGGCCGGCGAAGGATCGCGCAAGGCCTTCACCGTGACCGAGGGCGGACGCGCGGAACTGGCGGAAAAGGCGGCCGAAGCCGATGCGCTGGTCGAACGGCTCAAGGCGTTCGGCGAACAGCGCCAGCGGCACAGCAGCCCGCCGGTGCGCCGGGCGATGCACAACCTCAAGGTGGCGCTCGGCCAGCGCCTGATGGGCGGCCTCGACGATGGGGTGGCCCACCAGATCGCCGACATCCTCGACGAGGCGGCGCGCCGGATCGAACGGCTCTGATGCTGCCGGACTCGCGCTTGGACGGATGGTTCGATGATGGTATCATGCGCCAGCAGCCTTATGGGGAGAGGCGCATGGTATCTGTCGAAGAACGGCAACCGCTCGAAGAAAGACGTCTGGGCGCGCCATGGCATCTGTGGGTGGTGGGCGTCATCAGCCTGCTGTGGAACAGCTTCGGCTGTCTCGATTACATTCGCACGGTCACGCGCGATCCGGTGGCAATGGCGCAGCTGACGCCGGATACGCTGGCCTATCTCGATGCCATGCCCGCCTGGCTCACCGGCTTCTGGGCGCTGGGCGTGTGGGGTTCGCTGGCGGGTTCGCTGTTGCTGATCGCGCGATCGCGCCACGCCGTGCCGGCGTTCGGGCTGTCCTTGCTGGGGCTGGCCGTCAGTCAAGGCTACCAGATAATGACCGAGCGGCCGCCGGAAATGAGCGGCACCGCGATGGCGATCTTCACCGCCCTGATCTGGGGCGTGCTGCTGTTGCTGCTGTGGTATGCATCGTCCATGAAACGGACCGGCGTGCTGCACTGAGAGTAGCGATCACCGGTGGCAGGAAGCGTCACGCATCAGGGGCTGGTGCGCGGCGAACAATCCTGCCATAGGAACAAACCATGATCGCCAAGCTCACCGGCACCCTGGATGACACCGGCCCCGACTGGGCCGTGATCGACGTGAACGGCGTCGGCTATCTCGTCCACTGCTCGGCCAAGACGCTCACCCATCTCGGCATCCGGGGCGACAAGGTCGTGGTCCATACCGAGATGCAGGTGAGCGAAACGGACCAGCGGCTGATCGGCTTCACCAGCGCGGGCGAACGGGCGTGGTTCCGCCTGCTGACGGCCGTGCAGGGCGTTGGCAGCAAGGTCGCGCTGGCGATCCTGTCCGCCCTGTCGGTCGAGGAATTGCAGCGTGCCTGCGCCAATGGCGACAGCGCCATGGTCGCGCGGGCCAACGGCGTGGGGCCGAAGCTCGCCGGGCGCATCGTCAACGAACTGAAGGACAAGGCGGGCGGTCTGGCCGGCTATGCCTCGCCCCTTGGCCCTGGCGGAGAGGCCGTGCCCCTGCCCGCCGGCTCCGCCAGCGCCGACGCCATTTCCGCGCTCCAGAACCTGGGCTTCAAACCCGCCGTCGCCAGCACCGCCGTCGCCGCCGCGCTGAAGGAACTGGGCGAGGACGCCGGCCTGAACGACCTCGTGCGCGTCGCGCTGAAGCGGGCGGCGGGGTGATCGCGATGAACACCCGTCTCGCGATGCGGCAGTCTAGCACATGACCGATAACCCCCTCCTCTCCGCCGCGCGGCAGGACGAAGACCCGGACGCCGCGTTGCGGCCCAAGTCGCTCGCCGAATTTACCGGGCAGGAAGCCGCGCGCGAGAACCTGCGCGTGTTCATCGAATCCGCCAAGATGCGGCGCGAGGCGATGGACCATGTGCTGTTCTTCGGCCCGCCGGGCCTGGGCAAGACCACGCTGGCGCAGATCGTCGCGCGCGAACTCGGCGTCGGCTTCCGCGCGACATCGGGGCCGGTGTTGCAGCGCTCCGGCGACCTCGCCGCCATCCTGACCAACCTGCAGCCGCGCGACGTGCTGTTCGT
>NZ_DDFB01000114.1:0-8444 GCF_002336885.1 Novosphingobium sp. UBA1939
AAGGTCTTGTAGTAGAAGCCCGCGCTCAGCAGCGCGGCCAGCCGGTCGTTGAGCCGGCCCAGGTCGAAGCGCGTAGAGGGCCAGCCGGTGGGGCTGGACGCCACCAGCCCTTCGCGCAGCGGGACCAGCGTGGCCGGCACGTTGGGCGTCAGCGCCGCGCCTTCGCCCAGCTGCACCAGCGCGTTGGTTTCGGCAAAGCCCGTGCCGATCACGCCGCGCGGGCGGTGGTACTTGAAGCCGCGCCCGACAATGGACACGCCGTTTGCCAGCAGCGCCGAGGCCAGCGTATCGCCGGCAAAGCCCTGCAGCGTGCGCCCGTTGTAACGGAAGGTCAGCGGCTGGCTGCGGTCGATCCCGTCGCCGCCCCGGGGAAGCCGGAACCCGCTCATGCCACGCCGTCCGGCCGGGGCGCATCGGGGCGATAGGTGGCGAGAATGCGGTGGCTCACCGTATCGCGCAGCGCGTGGAACCAGCGCCGGCAACCGAAGCTGTGGACCCAGCGTTCGGCCAGCACGCCCTTGGGGTTGGTGTGGAAGAACAGGTATGCCGCCCAGTCCTCGGGCGAGACCTGCTCGGGCGGTTCGGGCCGGTCGATATGGGCATCACCACCGTTGACGAACTCGTCCTCGTCGCGCGGACCGCACCATGGGCAATCGATCCGTAGCATCAGTGGGCGATCCCGGCGGCGGCGGCTTCGTCGACAAGCGCGAGATCGCGGAAGCGGTCGAGCGAGAAGGCGCGGATCAACGGGTGCGGATCGCCGGTAGCGACGGTGTGGGCGAACGTCTCGCCGCTTGCGGGAATGGCCTTGAACCCGCCACCGCCCCAGCCGCTGTTGAGGAACAGGCCGGGCACCGGGCTTTTCCCCAGCACCGGGGAGCTGTCATAGGCGTAATCGACGATGCCGGCCCATTGGCGCAGCAGCCGCACGCGGCTGAACGACGGGATCAACTCAATCAGCGAGGCCAGCGCCGCTTCCATCGTCGGCAGGTTGCCGCGCTGGGCATAGGAGGCATAGGCATCGGCGTTGCCGCCGATCACCAGCCCGCCCTTGTCCGACTGGCTGACATAGACCCCCAGCACGTTGGACGAGGCGATGGTGTGCAGCACCGGCTTCAACGGCTCCGACACGAAGGCTTGCAGGGCATAGCTGCGCAGCGGCAGTCGGAAGCCCGCCATGTCGGCCAGCACGCTGGAATGACCGGCGACGGCCACGCCCACGCGCCCCGCGCCGATCAGGCCGCGCGTGGTTTCCACGCCGGTCACCGCGCCGCTGGCGGGATCGCGGCGGACGCCGGTGACCGCGCACTGCTGGATGATATCGACGCCCAGCCGGTCGGCGGCGCGGGCATAGCCCCAGACCACCGCGTCATGCCGCACGGTACCTGCGCGGCCCTGCCACATTCCGCCCAGGATGGGATAGCGCGCATCCGGCCGGGTGTTGAGGATCGGGCAGCGCGCATAGCATTCCTCGCGCGAGAGCATCCGCATGTCCACGCCGTTCAGCGCCATGGCGTTGACCAGCCGGCGCTGGAAATCCAGTTCGTGCCGGCTGTGGGCGACCACCAGCTGCCCGCGCTGGCTGAACATGATGTTGAAGTTCAGCTCGCGCGAAAGGCCTTCGTAGAGGCTGACGGAATGGTCGAAGAAGGCCGCGCTTTCGGGATAGTAGTAATCCGAACGGACGATCGTGGTGTTGCGGCCGGTATTGCCGCCGCCGATCCAGCCCGCTTCCAGCACGGCCACGTTGGTGATGCCGTGCTGTTTGGCCAGGTAATAGGCGGTGGCCAGCCCGTGGCCCCCGCCGCCCACGATCACCACGTCATAGGCCGCGCGCGGTTCGGGCGAGCGCCAGGCTTCCGGCCAGTGCCGGTTGCCGGTCAGCGCGTGGCGCGCGATCGCGAGGGCCGAATAGCGGCCTTTCATCCGGGCCGGTGCCCGCCCTGGCGATCGGCGACATAGCGGCGGATGTCGAGGCTGTAGTCCTCGATCGGCGAATAGTAGCCGTGCGTGTGGACCCCGGCGGCAATGCCGGACTGGACGCGTTCGCACACCGCCCAATCCTGCCGGTTGACCAGATCCCAGAAATCGACTGCGTCGGCGGGATCGAAACCGCCACGCGCCATCTCGTCGGGATGGAACAGGAAGCGGCATTCGATCACGGTCCGGTCGGCGGCGACGGGCCAGAGCACGAAGGCGGCGGCATGGTCCATCGAAACGCTGAGCATCACGTTGGGGTAGAGCAGTTCCCCCTTGTGGCGGACCTTCTCTTCTTCCGAAAGGCCGGGGAAGGGTGCGCGCGCGGTGGTGCCGCTGGCGGTATAGGTCACCGCGCCGGCCCGGTGCGGAATGCCCGCTTCCCAGTCCAGATCAATCCCGCCGCGTTCGCGGAACGCCGGCACCACTTCGCACAGTTCGGGGTGGACGGCCGGGCAATGATAGCACTCGTTGTAGTTTTCGAGCACGATCTTCCAGTTCGCGGCCACCTCGTAGCGAAGGGTGTGGCCGGTGCGCAGGTCCGCCAGCGGATAGTTGGCCAGCCGGCGCGATGCGGTGGCGACGCCAGCCGCGAAATCGGGCGCGGTTTCGGGCTTCAGGTTCACGAACACGAAGCCACCCCAGGTGGCGACGCCCACGGGATAGAGCGCGTAGTCCGCCTTGTTGAAGCCGGGCGCGTCCTGCAGGTGGGGCGCGGCCAGCAACCGGCCGTCCAGCCCGTAGGACCAGCCATGGTAAGGGCAGCGGATCATGTTGCGCGCGATCACCCCGGCGTCGAGCGTCACGCCCCAGCGCGCATCGTTCCCCGCATCGCACAGCCGCGCGCCGCGGTGGCGGCAGACGTTGTAATGCGCGTGGAGCGCGCCGTCGCGCCCGCGCACCAGCAGGATGTTTTCGCCCGCGACGTCCAGCACGAGGTGCGATCCGGCTTCGGGCAGGTCTTCCTCGCGCGCGGCGCAGAACCATTCGCGCGCGAAGATCGTCTCCTTGTCGAGCGCGAAGGCTTCGGGCGTGAGATAGGCGGCGCTGTCGAGCGAGCGTTCCATCGTGGCGTCCCCCTGCGGCTGGCTCATGATCGTCGATTCCCCGCTGTCGTTATTAGACACTTGCCTCATAAAATTCTTTCGGGCAAGCCATGTGTCGATGGCATCGCGGGAAGGGTGCCGACGCAACGCACCAAGGGGCGCAACGCACATGGCCACGCAGGACCGGACATACGACGCCATCGTGGTGGGCGGCGGCCATAACGGACTGACAGCGGCCGCCTATCTCGCGCGAGCCGGGCGGTCGGTGCTGGTGGTGGAACGGCGCCCGATCGTCGGCGGCGCCTGCGTGACCGAGGAGGTGATTCCCGGCCACCGCGTGTCGTTCACCTCCTACATCGCCTCGATGCTGATGCCCACGGTCATCCGCGATCTCGATCTAGGATCGCACGGCCTGCGCATGGTCGCTTGCGATCCGATCCTGACGGTGCCGCTGGGCGATGGGCAGATCATCCGCTGGTGGGCCGACCCCGAACGCACGGCGCGGGAAATCGCCCGCTTTTCGGCAAGCGACGGCGCGGCGTTTCTGGAAGTTGACCGCAAACTCAAGGCACTGGCCGCCTATCTTCAACCGTTCTTTCTAGAACCTCCGCCGGATCTGGCGGCCAAGGGGCTGGACAAGCTGCGCGAAGGCTTGCGTCTGGCCCGGCGCTTCCGCAAGATCAACGGCGTCGAGATGGGGGAGATGGTCACTTTCCTCACCGGATCGCTCGGCGATTTCCTCGACCGCCATTTCGAGGCGGAGGAGACCAAGCGGATGATCCTGGCCAATAGCGTCTATGGCAAGCACGGCGGCCCTTACGAGCCGGGTTCGGCCGTGGGGATGCTGTTCCACCTGCTGTCAGGCGGCGATCACAGTGTGCAGGGCTTCAACGGGCACGTCATGGGCGGCATGGGCGCGATCACCGGCGCCATCGCGGCGGCGGCGCGCGGCTTCGGCGCGGACATCCTGACCGATGCGCCGGTCGCCCGGATCGACGTCGAACAGGGCCGCGCGACGGGCGTGACGCTGGCGGACGGCCGCTCCTTCCGGGCCGATGTGGTGCTGTCGAACGCCGATCCCAAGCGCACGTTCCTGGGCCTGGTCGATGCCGCACACCTGCCGGCGGACTTCCGCGCCGATATTGCCGCGATCAAGATGGGCGGCCCGGCGGCCAAGCTCAACCTGGCGCTTTCGGGCGAGCCGACCGTGATCGGCCGCGCCCCTGATGCCTCGCCGCTGGAACGGTCGCTGCTGTCGATCGCGCCGACGCTGGAAGGCGCGCAGCGCTGCGCCGACATCGCCCGCTTCGGCGACATTCCCGAACACCTGTGGATCGATTGCGTGATCCCCAGCTTGGTCGATGACAGCTTGTGCCCGCCGGGGCACCACATGATGACCTGCTTCATCCAGTTCGTGCCCTACAAGCTGCGCGAAGGGACGTGGGACGATCATCGCGAGGCCTTCGCGGATTCGATCATCCGCCAGATCACGCGGCACATGCCCGATCTGCCCGAGAAGATCATCGGCCGCACCGTGCTCACCCCGCTTGACCTCGAGCGGACCTATGGCCTGACCGAAGGCAATATCTTCCACGGCGATCTGCATCCCGGCGCGCTCTTCTCGATGCGCCCGGTGCCGCGCTGGTCGCAATACCGCACGCCGGTGGACGGGCTTTACCTCTGCGGGGCCGGCGCGCATCCCGGCGGCGGGGTGACCGGGGCGCCGGGGCACAACGCGGCGATGCAGGTCCTGCGGGACCGCAAGCGGCGGCGCCAACGCTGATGGCGGGCGGCGCGCACAACCCGCCCAAGGTGATGGGTGTCGCGGACCTCGCGCTGTTCTATATCGTTACCGGCGTCAGCCTGCGCTGGATCGCCACGGCGGCGGCGATGGGGCCAAGCTCCATCGTGGTGTGGCTGGGCGCGTTGCTGGGCTTCTATTTCCCGCTGGTCATGGCGGTTGTGGAGCTTTCCTCGCGCTATCCGCAGGAAGGCGGGCTGTACGTCTGGACCCGGCAGGCGTTCGGTCCGTTCGCCGGCTTCATGGCGGGCTGGAGCTATTTCACCTCGAACCTGCCCTACTTCCCCAGCGTGTTCTATTTCGATGCCGGCAACGCGCTCTATATCGGCGGGAACCGGCTGCTGCACTTGCACAACAGCCCCCTGTTCTTCGTCGGCTTCTCGCTGATCGCGCTGGCCTTCATCACCTGGCTCAACATCGTGGGCCTGAAATTCGGCAAGTGGCTGCACAACATGGGGGCGATCGGCATGTGGCTGCCGGTGCTGATGGTGATCGCCCTCGCCGCAGTGGTGGGCTGGCGCTTCGGCCCGGTGACGTCGTTTCCCGCTGCCTCGCTGGTGCCGACGTTCGATGTGCAGCACATGATCTTCTGGGCGGCGATTGCCTTCGCCCTCTCGGGCGCGGAAACCGCCTCGTTCATGAGCGGCGAGATCAAGGACCCGCGCCGCACGATCCCGCGCGCGCTGCCGATCGCCGGGCTGGTGATCGTCGGCTGCTATATTCTCGGCACCGTCGCGGTGCTGGTACTGATGCCGGCGGGGCAGGTCAGCAGCCTGCAAGGGCTGGTCCAGGCTGGTGCGGCGGGGGCAGAGCGGCTGGGCGTGGGCTGGATCGTCGTGCCGCTGGCGCTGCTCATTACCATCGGCAATCTGGGCGCGGCCAGCGGCTTCCTTTCCGCCTGCGCGCGCATTCCCTTCGCGGTGGGCATCGACCGGATGCTGCCCCCCGTCTTCGCCCGGGTTCACCCGCGCTGGGGCACGCCTTACGTGGCGCTGCTGCTGCAAGGAGGGCTGGGGGCGGTGTTCTGCATCCTGGGGCAAGCGGGAACGGGCGTGAAGGGCGCATACGACGTGCTGGTCAGCATGGGCATCATCGCCGCGTTCCTGCCGTTCATGGGCGTGTTTCTCTCGGTGATCCGGCTGCAGCGCGAGCCGGCCGGTCCCGAGGTGACGCGCCTGCCCGGCGGCAAGGTGACCTCGATCGCGGTGGCCTCCATCGGCCTTGCCACCACGCTTGTCGCGCTGGTGCTGGCCGCCTTTCCGGCGCCGGACGAGCCCGACAAGCTGCTGGCGGTGATCAAGATCGCGGGCATGACGGCAGTTCTGCTGGGCACGGGCGCGCTGATCTACGGCCTCGGCAAGCGCAGCACCCGCCGTGCGGAAGGCTTCCCCGATGCGGTCGATGCGCCTATCTCCTGAAGCGATCGTGCCGGGGGCATCCAGCCTCCGCCGTCCGGGGACCAGAATGACCGAAGCCGCCGCCATTGCCGAACGTCCGCCGCGCAAGCCGCGCGCCAAGCGTCAGCCACCCACCGTGCGGCGGCAGGACCTGCTGGCGATTACCGTAAGCTGCCTTGCGCGGCTGGGTCCGCGCGGCGCGACCGGGCGCGAAATCTGCCGGCAGGCGGGCGTCTCGCACGGCTTGCTGCGGCACTATTTCCAGAAGCCGGACAATCTCCTGTTCGAGACGTACGAACTGCTGTGCGATCAGCTTATCACCCATCTGGAGGAACAGGTGGGGGAGATCGGGACGACCCCGTGGGCCGCGCTCTCGCGCTTTTTCCAGGCCGCTTTCTCTAAGGAATGGGCCAGCGCGGACGTGATCGGCGCGTGGATGGCGTTCTGGCAACTCGCGCGCGGGCGCGAGGACTTCGCCATTGTCAGCGCCCGCTTCAACGCCCGCCAGCGCGCGCTGATGGAGCGAATCGTCCGGCAATTGCCGGGGGCCGGACAGGCCGTGCCCATCGCCGATTCGATCGCGGTCCTTTCGGCCGTGCTCGATGGCCTGTGGATCGAATTCTATCTGTCGGAGGAGCGCACCCCCAAAGATCGCTGCATCGCGCTGTGCGAGGTGACGGCCAAACGCCTTTTTTGCGCGTGAAAGATGCCTGCTTGCGTTGCCGGAAACGTTGTTGTACGAATGTACAACAAGATGCGGGGCGTGTCGGAATAGCCGGCGCGCCGCTGTTGGGGAACGCAGGCCCTGATGTGGTATGGGGCCTCGCTTATGGAGCCGCACTATGACCAAGCAGTATGACGCCGTAATCATCGGCGGCGGCCACAATGGCCTTGTTTGCGCCTACTATCTGGCCCGTGCGGGCAAATCGGTGCGCGTGCTGGAACGCCGCCCGATCGTGGGCGGCGCGGCCGTGACCGAGGAGTTCCATCCCGGCTTCCGCAATTCGGTGGCGAGCTACACCGTCAGCCTGCTGCAGCCCAAGGTCATTGCCGACATGCGGCTGGCCGAACGCGGCCTGCGCATCGTGGAGCGGCCGATCTCCAACTTCCTGCCCCAGCCCGATGGCGGCTACCTGAAGCTGGGTGGAGGGCTGGAGCGCACCCAGGCCGAATTCCGCCGCTTTTCCAAACACGATGCCGATGCCCTGCCCGGCTATTACGAGGCGCTGGATACCGTGGCCGACGTGCTGCGCGATCTCGCGCTGAAATCGCCGCCCAATATGGGCGAGGGCCTGCACACCCTGATTTCCGCGGCACGTCAGGGCCGTGGGTTGGCCAAGCTCAGCCTGTCGCAGCAGCGCGACGTGCTGGACCTGTTTACCAAGTCCGCGCGCACGTTCCTCGATTCGTGGTTCGAAAGCGAAGCGGTCAAGGCCGCGTTCGGCTTCGACGCGGTGGTCGGCAACTTCGCCAGCCCGGATACGCCCGGTTCCGCCTATGTCCTGCTGCACCACGTCTTCGGCGAGGTGAACGGCAAGAAGGGGGCCTGGGGCCACGCCATCGGCGGCATGGGCGCGATCACGCAGGCGATGCGCGCGGCGTGCGAGGAAGCCGGCGTCGAGATCACGCTGGAAGCGCCGGTGGCGCGCGTGCTGGTCGACAACGGTCGTGCGGTGGGCGTGAAGCTGGAAGGCGGCGCGGAAGTGATGGGCGGCGCTGTGGTCTCCAACGTCGGCCCGCGCCTGCTCTATGATCACTTGATCGCGTCCGAGGATCTCGAGCCCGAGTTCCGTCGCCGCGTGAAGGGCTTCAAGGTCGGTTCGGGCACCTTCCGGATGAACGTGGCGCTGTCGGAATTGCCGCGCTTCGCCTGCCTGCCGGAACCGGGCGAGCACCACCAGTCGGGCATCATCATCGCGCCGACGCTGGACTACATGGACCGCGCCTATATCGACGCCAAGCTGACCGGCATGGCGCGCGAGCCGATCGTCGAAATGCTGATCCCCTCGACCGTGGACGACAGTCTCGCGCCTCCGGGGCAGCATGTCGCCAGCCTGTTTTGCCAGCAATTCGCTCCCGAACTGCCCGATGGCCGCAGCTGGGACGACGCGCGCGAGCAAGCGGCGGATCTTATCATCGATACGGTCGAACGCTGGGCGCCGGGCTTCAAGGCATCGGTCATCGGGCGGCAGATTCATTCGCCGCTCGATCTGGAGCGCAAGT